>JAUTWY010000128.1 GCA_030838305.1 Acidobacteriaceae bacterium | reverse complement strand
ATTGAGGGCACGCAGGTTCGCGAGTTGCCTTTGAACGGGCGCAATTTTATGGCGCTAACGCAGTTGCAGCCCGGCGTCTCAGCGAACAACCAGTTCGATTCGAAAGACAAGGGTTTGCAGGGCGGTTCGGATTTTTCGGTCAATGGCAATCCGAGCACGAATAATCTGTTTTTGATTGACGGCGTGAACAACAACGATGTGGGGTCGAACCGGACCATTCTGATTTATCCCTCGGTGGATGCTGTAGCCGAGTTCAAGATGCTGACGAACTCCTACGGTCCGGAATACGGACAGGCTTCGGGGGCGATCATCAGCATTACCACGCGCTCCGGTACGAATGGGTTCCACGGCGGCCTCTTCTACGAAGGCAGGAATGACGCTCTCAATGCGGCGGGCTTCATTGCCGATTCACAGGGCCTTCCAAAACCCTCGTTGCGCCGGAACGATTGGGGATACTTCATCGGCGGCCCGGTCATCAAAAACAAGCTGTTCTTCTGGTGGAATGAGGAGTGGAATCGCGACCTTCGCGGCCAAATCGTGACCCAGTGCGTGCCCACAGCCGCGGAACGCGGCGGTGATTTCAGCGCGGACGTTAATGCAGCTCTCACGTCACTCAACTCCGGTGGATCGGCGACGGCGACCACCACCTGCAACGCGCCAGCGCCAGCCACATTTACCAACACTGGTGGAGTGTGGTCAGCAACCTCGAATATTCCTACTGGCTTCCAGGCTGCGGGTAACCCGTTTGCCGTTGGGCAGCCCGATGCAGCTGGCCAGTTGCTGGCTGCGTACTATCCGCTTCCCAATTTGACTACTCTCATTCCTAACACGAACTTCAACTTCGCCTCCGGCGCAGCCGGACGGGTGCCTTGGCGTGAGGAGAACGCGCGCATCGACTTCGATGCGACAAAGAATCAACGGCTTTCCTTCCGCTATACGCAGGATTCCTGGAAATTTCCCGCTCCGAACAATGCCTTTGGCTGGGGCGATGACAACTTCGCGACCTACCAAGGCAACTGGGAACAGCCCTCGAAGAGCATCATGGCTAAGCTGACGTCCCAAATTAGTAACAGCTTAGTGAACGACTTTGAGTTCGGCTATGCCCACAATGCAATCATCGTCACACCGGGCGGCTCCAATCCAACTTTAGGCACCCAGTTCGATGCCGCTATGCCTCCCGTCTGGCCGGCCTCAGGAAAGACTCCGGGCGGCCTCCCCACAGTTTGGGGCGGCTTACAGAATTACGGCAATTTCGCCTCGATTTGGGCGATCGTCGGTTACGGCAACCACATGGATCTGTTCACGTGGCAAGACAACGTGACCAAAATTCATGGGAACCATGTCTGGAAGTTTGGCGCGCTGGTTAGCCACAACATCAAGCAGGAGAACCAATTCGGTGGCGCCGACCGGGCCTCGTTTGGCCTCCAAGACCCGGGATGGGGCGAAACCATCAACACTGGGAATGTCCTGGCTGACGTATTACTTCCCGGCACGGGCACACCCTTGCCCTATACCGACCCGTCATGCAACGGCAACAATCCGACCAACCCCCCCCCTCCCGCAGTTGGGTGCCCTCAGCAGATTCGCGGCTACGGCGAAACCAACGTGAACCCGGTTGACCAGGGCCGCTGGCACGACATTGAGTTTTATGCTGGCGACACTTGGAAGGTTAGCCGCCGCGTCACTTTGAACTACGGCTTCCGCTGGTCGTTCCTCCGCGAACCTTACGACGCGAACAATCAGATGGCTTCCTTCAGCCTCGCCGACTACAATCCGGCAGGCAATCCGGCCGACGCTTGCAACGGCGTCATTCTTGTTCCGGGAACGGACTTCTGTACTAAGGCGGCAGGCTCTGTTGGCCTCCCGCTGAGCGCAGGTACTCCCGGTGTCAATCGTGCATTAGTCAACAACAACAACCACAACATTGGTCCACGCGTTGGCATCGCCTGGGATATCTTCGGAACTGGAAAGACTGCGCTGCGCATTGGTGGCGGCCAGTTCTTCCAGCGGGAACGCGTTAGTCCGCAGGTAGGCCTCTCGAACACCGCGCCGTTTTCCATCACTGCTGGCGGCATCAATCGGCCGCTGGACACCGCTCCTCCGTTGTCGGGCGCATCCACCTCTCCCTCGGGCGGCCGGTCGCCTCGCGCTGTAACCCCCAATACGTGGCAGTGGAACTTGTCCGTCGAGCAAGAGATTGCCCGCAATACCACAATCCAGGTCGGTTACGTGGGAAATGCCGGCATTCACCAGACCAGTACCTATGATATTAACCAGGTGCCGGAAAGTGCTTTCGGTATCGGTGCTTTCCTCCCAGGTTCCCCTAGCGGCGCCACGCCCAGCATCAACGTGCTGCGTCCTGCATCGAATTTTGGGGCCATCAATTATTTCACCCGCGATGGCCACGCCAGCTATAACGCGCTTCAGGTGATGTTCCGGTCGAAGCTCCGCAACTTCTCGACGATTCAGGCGGCCTACACCTGGTCGCACACCATCGCCAACATCGAAGAAGATGCAGCCAACGGCGGCGCCAGCCAGGGCAGCTTCACGGACATACAAAACATCAATCTCGACCGTGGCAATGCCACCATCAACCGGCCGAACATCTTCGTTCTGAACGAGGTGTTCTACCTGCCCAAACTGCTGCACCAGAACGCTGCCGTTCGGGGCGTCGCGGGTGGATGGGAACTGAACACCATATTTACCGCCGAAAACGGCAACTCCATGAGCGTTTACCAAAGCGGTATCTCGGCGGCTTCCGGACCAGGCTCGTTGTTGGATCCAGCCGCTCCGGCCAACAACTGCACCATCGATGGGGCAACGTTCTTCCCCTGCGCGCTGGGCTCCCTGAGTGGCACGGGATATACCAACAACCAGCGGCCCAACCTTGTGCCGGGTGTGGGTTGTAATTCCGGCCAGAATGGCGCCCAACGCATGAATCCAAACGCATTCACGCTGATTGGATTTGCAATTGGAAGCATCGGGAACGCTCCTCGCGGAATTTGTGAAGGACCTCACTACGTCAATGCTGACTTCGGTCTGTACAAAAATTGGCAGGTCAAGGAGAAGGTTAATCTCCGCTTCAGCATGGACTTCTTCAATGCCTTCAACCACACCAACTTTGACGCAAACGGCGTCCAGGGCGTGGGCAATCAGGCAGGGTTCTTCTACAACGGCAGCGGCGTTTACTGCGGCGCTCAGAATTCGAGTGGCCTGTACGAGCCCTGCAGCCCCACTAACAACGTCATATCCGCGTACGGGAACACCAACCCGGGTATTGGCGGGGCGAACACTCAATGGGGAAAGGCTAACTCCATCAAGTCGCCTCGCGAACTGCAGTACGGCTTGAAGATAACGTTCTAACCCACGCACCTTTGACACCTGCGGGGCCTGTGGTTTAGGCCCCGCGTTGTTTTTGCGGGACCTCGGAAGATTGACGTTTTGAGAGGCGCTATCGAATTCCCGACTCATCGTGGGCGTGCGTTCGTGCAAGTTGTTGGTACAATCCCCAAGTAGTTTCCTGATCCATGACGTTCTCCGTGGCTTGTTTCGCCAAAAGCATCCTGGGCGATGGATTGAGTGTTCGCCTGCGTTCTTCCGGACTAGCGCTTCTGGCCCTATTGCTCTCCATCTCCGGCGCGTCCCAGTCTTCATCCCCGGCGGCGGCGGTGGATGAACTACAAACACTCATCACTGCAGCTTCCGCTGCGCGCGACTCCAGAGATCCATCTAAGGTGGCAAGCGCCAATGCCCGCGTGCTGGCGCTCGCGCTGCGGCGTCTGGCAAACGTCCGCGTCGCAGAAAGCGCCTTTCCGCAGGCAGCGGCGTTGTACCGGAGCTCGCTCGCGTGGGAAGACAGCGCTGAAACCCACGTGGGGCTTGCCATTTGCGAGCTCTACGCGAACCGTCCGGACGATTCTTTACTCGAAGCCAACAAGGCTTTGCTGCTGGATCCCAATAGCGCACGGGCTTTCAATATCCAGGGCAAGGCCTGGATGAAAAAGCGCGATTATCGGAAAGCGGCTGCCTCCCTTCAACGCTCGGTTAGTCTTCATCCCGAGTTTGAATCGGCCTACGCCCTCGGAGTCTCGTTGCTTTCCCTGAACGACGCCGCCGGCAAGGAGCAAGCTGCGAAAGTGTTCGATACCATCGTAGCGTCAGTCGGCGACTCAGGATCGTTGCGCGTCCTGTTCGGCCGCGCCTATCGCGATGCGGAGATGCAGGATGACTCCATTCGCGAACTTCGCAAGGCCGTGGCCCTCGATACCAAAACACAACATGCCCACTACTTCCTCGGTCTCTCGCTGCTTTGGAAAAACGAGTGGACGGATACGCCGGAAATCCGCCAGGAATTCGTCACCGAATTAAGGAACTATCCCCACGATTTCCTGGCCAACTATTTTCTGGGATACCTGGACTCGAATGACCGCCGCTATGACGAAGCGAATGTTCACCTCAAGGCCGCGACGGAGATCGATGCATCCTGGCCCGAACCCTGGCTTTTCCTAGGGCTGAATGCCTACGCTCAGGGCGACATGGCAAATTCCGAAAAGTATTTGCGCAAGTGTATCGAGCTGACCGGCAAGGACGAGTCGCGCGGCAACTATCAGATTCGCAGGGCACATGTGACGCTGGCACGCATCTTGAAGGCCTCAGGGCGGGCCGACGAAGCGGCGCCGTATCTGGTACGAGCGCGCGAGGATCAGAAGCAATCGCTTGCCGAGGCGCAACAAAGTGTAGCCGGCAGAGCCTCTGACGAAGGCTCCGTTTCTCCCGCCGCGGTGGTCGCCCTTCTGAGACGGCAAGAAGATCAACCCGTTGCGCAGTCACCTGATCCAGTCGATCCCGCGATGCCCCTTGATTCCGCTACCCTGGATCGATCGGGCCTATCCGAAGAAAAGAAGAAAGCGGCCCTTGACGAGGAAAATCAGATCCGCCTCATAGTCGCGACAAGTTTCAGCGATCTTGCTACTTCCGAGGCTATTCGGCGCGACTATTCCGGGGCTGTCGGGCATTACAAGGAAGCGGAGCGCTGGAATTCTGCGAGCGCGGATTTGCAGCGCAACCTGGGTATCGCT
>JAUTWY010000064.1 GCA_030838305.1 Acidobacteriaceae bacterium | reverse complement strand
GTCCCAGCCGTCGCCCCTTGGCTGGGACGCTTTACCGGCGGCGCGCATGGACGCCATGGCGGGTTTGGGACCATTCAGTGGCAGTTACGCTTATGCCGCGACGGACAGTACTGCGAACGGTGCTTCTTGTGCCCAGCGGTACCGTTCCTATGAACCGGCTTCAGGGACGTTCCTTGGATACGGCGGTCGCCGGCACAAGTGCGAGTGAGCCGGCACGAAGACTCTAAATGGTGCTCGATGCAATTTGAGAATATGATTTGAGACATGCTGCATGATCTGAGCCAATGGTTCGCTTTCCTCTGGAGTGGATGGACCTCCGCTTGGCCCACCCAGTTGTTGCCGCTCATCTGGATCGCATGGCTCATCAGCTGGGACATGGCGTCATTCTGGTCTGGTCGAACGGAAAAGCACGTCATGATCTGGGACTCGCGAGCCTACCTCGTCCCTATTATCGCGGGTGCCATTCTGCTGATGCCCTGGACCGCGCAGATTTTGGGGGAGAAACCGCTCTGGCATTTAAGCAACGGCGGTACGTATGTGTTTGCGGGTCTGACCTTGGCGGGTACCTCGTTCACGTGGTGGGCGCGAATTTATCTCGGACGTTTTTGGTCGAACGCGATCACGCGCAAGGAAGGCCATCAGGTCATTGACACCGGCCCGTACGGGCTTGTGCGCCACCCGATCTATACGGGGCTCATCGGAGCAATATTGGCGACGGGCGCTGCAGTAGCGACGGTGACCGCGCTGCTCGGCGCGTTGCTCATCACCTTCGGCCTGTGGCAGAAGGCCCGAATGGAGGAAGGCTTCCTGACTACTGAGCTTGGCGCGGACGCATACGGGCGTTACTGCCGCCGCGTTCCAATGCTCGTTCCGTACCTACCGCACCGCTAACTCCGTATCGAGAGGCCGCAGCGCAGAAGTGGTGGTCTCAACTGGTCGACGCAACACTTTATCTTAGAAGAGATGGAGTGTGCTGTGATAGAGATATCATCGAGGGTTCACTGCGGCAGAGAAAACGGAGTTGTGGGATCGCTGGAAGCGAGGAAAGTCGCTGAAGGCGATCGGACGAGCTTTTGGTAAGCCCTCATCGTCGATCTATTTCCTGGTGGCACCGCACGGTGGGATTCGTCCTGCTCTGCGGCGTCGCTCGAGGCTGGCATTGACGCCTGTCGGAGCGCGAGGTGATTTCCAGAGGAATTACGGCACATCAATCGGCCCGCTTGATGGCTAAGTTGTTTGGCCGTTCACCCTCGACGGTGAGCCGCGAAATGAGCCGGAATGGCGGCTATGATCGCTACCGAGCGGCGCTTGCTGATGAGAATGTCTGGGCGCGAGCCCGTCGTTCTGGCGCAAGGCGGTCATTCGTGATCCGGGAATGCGGTGTGCATCGGCCTCTCCGCCATCCTTCGCCCTTTACAGCCCGGAGACATAGGTAGCAGGTCGTACCTAAGACATGGGTGACAATCTCATGCCGAACGGGTTGTCGTCGTACATCATCGATTGTTTCGCCATCGGGCCTGCGCATCGGCTGGTGGACCTAGGGTGAAGCGTTCATGGCCGCTTTGCAAAATATCGTGCCGCCGCCTCGACGCAGGTCTCGAAGACGCCGAGCGCATCGAGGCCGCGCGCTTTACTGTCGGTTGGAAGAAAGATCGGGCATCCGCCGCTATGGACCGCTCCGACAATCATAAGATTGTCCGGCAGGTGGAAACCCTCGATGCCGAGGTCCGCATGCTTTGCGCCAAGCTGTCTCCGCATGCGGGATTCGAAGTTTTCGGGAGTGTTCGAATAACCAAAGATCGGCTTGCCTTTTCCGAGAAACCAGCCGACCTCGATTAACTTGCCCGCATCGGCGGATGCGCCTGCGAACGGCGTGAGGTTGGCAATGATAGCGTCGCTCTTCTCCATCATCGCGACGTCCTTTTTGCCTGCCAGACCTCCAGCTCAGTAGCGGCTGTCTCGGCATCTTCGTTGAGCGGTGGCAAACCGCGCAAACCTAATCGCCGGCATATCTCCACCTTTGTTGCGGCGTGCGCGACGGCATTGGGAAGAAACACGTCAGGCCCTGCCAGATAGGCTGTCCCTGTCATAACCAGTCTCACCAAATCATCGTCTGAACCGGCGAACATAAGTGAAAATCCGACGGTTCGGAGCATAATTGCGCTGCCAGCCCCGAGAATCGATTCGCGCTGATCCGTTGTATGACCGCCGCGCAAAGCAGCCGTTCGTACGCAAACCAGCATCTCGTGACTGCTAGGGCGCGAGTTAAGAGCCTATTAGTTTGGAATCAGACTCGGGGAGGGGCGCTGGGGCGCGGTTGTCAACCGCATCCACGTAAATCCCTGATGCCGTTTGAAAATTCCTTGTTCTTCAAAATATTTTCGCTGATAATCTGCGTAGGGAATTGCTTGAGAAGTGGCTGCAGCGCAGCAGTTTCTTAGTACTAAATCGTGTCTCTAAGCCCCAAGATCGCAAAATTCCCTGTAAAATTCCCTGATACCAGGGAATTTGCTTGGAGACGGGTGCGATTAGCACTGCGTCGCCAGCCAACCAGTCCGGCGCTCAGAAAATCCACCCCTTACAGTCGTAGAAATGCCCGCCAGTGGGGGGCTTTTCCGAATTGGCTATCGGTCTCCAGGCTCCAAATCTGGCCACTTTCGGGGCGAGAGCGCCGAAAGTCTCCGGCTTCATGCCGAAATATTCCCGTTTTCGGGAGACGGCGGCTGGAGAATGGGTTCGATCCTCACTGCGTGGTGGGAGACGCAGTCATTGACGGTAACGGGAGACGCAGTCATTGACGGTCGGAAAGGGGTGGCCGTATACCCACAGATCCACAGCGGAGGAACACAATGGCGAGGGGCCGAAGGCCCCCCATCGCATTCGCCACCGGTTCGCAAACTTGCATGGTCGCCAGCGCGGTTTCGAAGCCACAGGCTCAGCGGTTCAAGGTGATCGGGAACCAGTGGTCAAATACGCTTCGAGGGCGATCAAGAGGATAAATTAGCTCGCGAGAGCCACCGACGTGGAACAATAAGGCCGCGCACGGACTCGGTATGGTACGAGAGCGATCCTGCGATTTGGCATCCCGCTGTTCCTCATCAAGTTTGAGACCCCCGTGCCGGAGCGGTGACCGCTTCTCGGCGGCTCACAAGGTCTGTCAGGAAAGGTCAGTGCAATGATGCAACGCAAATTGATCCTAGCGGCGTTGGCGCTGGTGCTCACGATATCCAGCGCTTCTGCGCAGGAGAATCCATATCGCCTGCCGCAAATGCCAGCACAGGCGACAAGCTTCAACAAACTACTCCACGCCTACCGCCTTTATGCGTTCGTTAAAGACTGCAATCTCGCTGTCTACATCAATGAGATCGAACTAGATCGCGCGCGCCTTAAAGTGCAATCCATCGAGAAAGACTTACTCCCGACCGTCAGCGACCCCTTTCCTGACGCATGGGTCAAAACGTTTTTTCACGGTGACACGCTCGACACCGTGGCTCTTTTCAGCGAAGCGGTCGACAGCATACGCGGGATGTCAGCTAATTCTGACCGATGCCACCTGACGCTGCGAGCATTGCTCGCTATGCCAAGCAGCGGCGGCAACATGGTGGTCGAGAAGGATGCCCCAAGGCAGACGCGGACGCGGCTTTAAAAGCTCGAGTCGATACCCAAGGCTAGCGCGCGGCTTGCTTGCTACGACAAGATTTCGCCTCCGACTGCCCCAGATAAGTCTGCAACGTCCAAAACGCCGGCGTCTCAGCAGGGGAAAAACGTTGACCCGCTCAG
>JAUTWY010000056.1 GCA_030838305.1 Acidobacteriaceae bacterium | reverse complement strand
GGAAGAGTTTCGGATTCGGGAGAAGGACGCTGGACGATTCTCGCGGCGATCGAATCGACGGCCCCGGCGCCAGTCCTTACCGCGTCGCTGTACCAACGTTTCATCTCACGAGGCGAAGACGATTTTGCGGCGAAGCTCCTGTCCGCGATGAGATTTCAGTTTGGCGGGCACCTGGAGAAGGCTGCGGGCGCGAAGTGAAGTAGGAAAACAAATTCTGGAAGCCAGATCGGACGAAACATGACCGAAGGATTCGACGAACACGGACAGCAGGCCAGCCCCTGCACGATGGTGATCTTTGGAGCGAGCGGCGATCTGACCAAGCGCAAGCTGATCCCGGCACTTTGCAACTTGGCCAAGGACCGGCTGCTTTCGCCGCAGTTCGCGGTGATCGGTTTCTCATACGATTCGCTCACGACGGAAGCGTTCCGCGAGCAACTGAGCAAGGACATCCGAGAGTTCGCGCCCGAAGCGCTGGATGACAAGCTCTGGGACTGGATTCTCGAACGACTCTACTACGTGCAGGGGGATTTTCAGGATTCAGCAGCTTACGAAAAGCTGCGGGTACAGATTGCGGCTGCGGAAAAAGCACACTCCACGCAAGGAAACAGGTTCTTCTATCTGGCGGTGTCCCCCAAGTTTTTCGCTCCCGTGGCGAAGCAGTTGGGCCAGGCTGGCCTGACACAGGAGACCGACGGCAGGTGGTCCAGGGTCATCGTGGAAAAACCGTTTGGACGAGATCTGGATTCGGCCAAGGAGCTGAACCGCGAGCTCAAGAAAATCCTGAGCGAGCAACAGATCTACCGCATCGATCACTACCTGGGCAAGGAGACCGTGCAAAACCTGATGGTGTTCCGGTTCGCAAACAGCATTGCGGAACCGTTGTGGAACCGGCAATTCATCGACAGCGTGCAGATCACCGCCGCGGAGACTGTAGGCGTGGAACAGCGCGGCGGCTTTTACGAAACAGCCGGGGCGTTGCGGGACATGGTTCCCAATCACCTCTTCCAGCTGCTCTCCTTGACGGCGATGGAGCCGCCGATCTCCTTCGATGCCGACGCGGTGCGCGACAAGCAAGCCGAGATTTTGCATGCCGTTCAAGTCCCGAAGCCCGAAGAAGTGACCACCATGGCGGTGCGCGGACAATACGGCGAGGGAATGGCGGGAGCGGAGCGGTTGCCGGCTTACCGCGCTGAGCCCAGAGTTTCCGCCGCATCGAACACAGAAACTTTTGCGGCACTGAGGCTCGAGATCGACAACTGGCGCTGGTCCGGCGTTCCTTTCTATTTGCGGACAGGAAAGCGCTTGCCGCGACGCGCGACGGAGATCGCCATTCAGTTTCGACGTTCTCCCTTCGTGCTGTTTCGCAAGACCAAGATCGCCGACCTACAGACGAACCGGCTGGTCATTCACATTCAACCCGACGAAGGAATCTCGCTGCGATTCGGCGCCAAGGTTCCCGGTCCGGTGATGCGGCTTGGTCTTGTGAACATGGAATTTGACTATGCGCGTGACTTCGGGCGCTCGCACAGCACGGGATACGAACGGCTTTTGTACGACTGCATGATCGGCGACGCCACGTTGTTCCAGCGCGCGGACATGGTCGAGGCGGGCTGGCGAGTCATTCAGCCCGTACTGGATGTGTGGTCCGCGGTTCCCGCCGAACGCTTTCCAAACTACGCCGCGGGAAGCTGGGGTCCGGCGGAAGCCGACGAACTGCTGACGCGCGAGGGTCGTTCGTGGCGGCCGATCGGGGAAGAACACGCGTCGTCCGAGCCGAATGCGGTTCCAGCGACGGTGGGGCGGGCGACCGCTGGGGTGCATTGAGACGATGACGAAAAATCGAGAAGTAAGAATATTGGCGGATGCCAATGCCATCGCGCAGACGGCCGCGGCGGAATTCCTGAAGACAGCGCAGGAAGCCGTCCGGGAGAATGGCTCCTTCTCGGTCGCGCTCGCGGGCGGTTCCACACCGAAATCGCTTTACGGGCTCTTGGCAACCAACCCGCTCCTTCAGGCAAAAGTGCCGTGGGACAAAATACAATTCTTTTTTGGCGATGAACGGCATGTGCCTCCGGACCATGCCGAGAGCAACTTTCGCATGGCCTCGGAAGCGATGTTTTCGAAAGCCCCGGTTCAGCCGCAGCAGGTGCACCGCATCCACGGCGAAAACGCGAACGTTGCGGAGGCGGCGGAAGAATACGAAAAGAAGCTACGTGCCGTGTTCCAGTTGAAGACGGGTGAGTTGCCCCAGTTCGATCTGGTGCTGCTCGGCATGGGTCCCGAAGGGCATACCGCTTCTCTCTTTCCGGGAACAAAAGCGTTAAGCGAAGGACACCGGCTGGTGGCCGGCAACTGGGTCGGCAAGTTGTACACCGAACGCATCACGCTGACGCCTCCAGTCCTGAACAATGCAGTGCGGGTGCTGTTTCTGGTGGCTGGCACGGAAAAGGCGCCCGCCCTCAAAGCGGTGCTTGAGGGTCCCTACGAGCCGGATCAACTCCCGGCGCAAATCATTCATCCGGTTAACGGCAGCGTTGTGTGGCTTGTGGATCCGACGGCGGCGAGCATGCTTGCGCCGCAAGCGAAGCGTGCGGTTTAGGAGAAACCGATGGCAACAGGTGCGCGTGCGACGATTGAATCTCACTTGGGCGCGAAGGCGGAGTCGCTGCTCGGGTTCCATTCCCCGAAGATTGCGAAGGAACGGCTCCATCTTCCGGGTCCCGATTTCATCGACCGCGTGTGGGCAGGGTCCGACCGGAACATCCGGGTTTTGACGAGTCTGCAGCGGCTGTTCGACCACGGCCGGTTGGGCAAGTCAGGGTACCTATCGATTCTCCCGGTGGACCAGGGTATTGAGCATGCGGCCGGCGCGAGTTTCGCCAAAAACCCGGACTACTTCGATGGAGAAAACATCGTGAAGCTGGCCGTAGAAGGCGGATGCAACGCCGTGGCTTCCACCTACGGCGTTCTTGGTTCGGTCGCGCGCAAGTACGCGCACAAGATTCCGTTCATCATGAAGTTCAATCACAACGAGCTGTTGAGCTACCCCAACAAGTTCGATCAAGTGCTTTTTGCGACGGTGAAAGCGGCGCATGACATGGGCGCGGCGGCGGTGGGGGCGACGATCTACTTCGGTTCCGATCAGACCGACCGGCAGATCGTGGAAGTGAGTCAAGCTTTCGCGCACGCGCACGAACTTGGCATGGGAACGATTCTGTGGTGCTACCTGCGGAACAATGCTTTCAAGAAGGACAAGGACTACCACGTTTCCGCGGATCTGACGGGACAGGCAAATCACCTGGGCGTAACGATCGAGGCGGACATCATCAAGCAAAAGCTGGCCGAGAACAATGGCGGCTATCAGGCGCTGAACATCGGCGATTCGAGCTACGGCAAGTTCGACAAACGGATCTATTCCGACCTCGCGAGCGATCATCCGATTGACCTTTGCCGGTATCAGTTGGCGAATTGCTTCATGGGCCGCGCAGGGCTGATCAACAGCGGCGGCGCGTCCGGCGCGAACGATTTTGAAGAAGCGGTGGTCACGGCAGTAATCAACAAACGCGCGGGCGGCACCGGGCTCATCTCTGGCCGGAAGGCATTCCAACGTCCGCTCGCGGAAGGGATTCAGTTGCTGAACGCGATTCAGGACGTCTATCTGAGTCCGGAAGTCACAGTCGCCTGACGATTTGAGAAGTCAAAACGAAGTTTGGACGGGGCTCTTTTCTGCGAGGAAAAGAGCCGTAAGGAGGGGTGTTGCCAAATCGGTTGACGGGAACGGTTGCCGCGGTAACGGGCGGCGACCAAGGAATTGGACGAGCGATCGCAGAACGCCTGGCGCAGGAAGGCGCCGACGTGGCGATTTGCTATCGCAAAAACAAAAAGGGTGCGGACGAAGTCGTGGACAGCATCACCGCCACGAAGCGGCGCGCCGCTGCCTTTCAAGCGGATGTCGGAAGCGTTGCCGACGGCCAGCGATTTATCGAGCAGGCCGTGGAAGCGCTCGGCAAGGTCGACATTCTTGTCAACAATGCGGGTCTCGAGAAGCGGGCGGACTTCTGGGAGGTGACGGAAGAGGATTTTGATGCCGTCTTGAACGTCAATTTGAAAGGCATGTTTTTTGTGACGCAAGCAGTCGTGCGCCATCTGAGGCAAGCCCGCCGCAGCGGAAAAATAATCAACATCAGTTCCGTACACGAAGAACTACCTTTTCCGCATTTCGCTTCCTATTGCGCGAGCAAAGGAGGCATCAAGATGCTGACGCGAAACCTGGCGATCGAACTCGCCCCGGACCGCATCACGATCAACTCGATTGCGCCGGGAGCGATCGAAACTCCCATCAACACAAAGCTCCTGAATGACCCGGTGAAGCTCAAGGAACTCCTGGGGAATATCCCTCTCGGACGGCTCGGAAAACCGGAAGACGTTGCCGGCCTCGCCAGCTTCCTGGCTTCGGATGAGTCCGACTACGTCACGGGATCAACGTTCTTTGTCGACGGCGGTTTGTTGTGGAACTACCAGGAGCAATAGTCGGACGGATTGCGAATGGAACTTCAGAAAAAGAGGTTCACGATGACATCAAAAAATGGACAGACCGTAACACCGATCCGGATGGTGATTGCCGATGTTGATGGGACGCTCGTGACACAGGAAAAGGTATTGACGAAACGCGCGGCGGAGGCGGTTTTGCGTTTGCATGATGCGGGAATCGAGTTCAGCGTCACGAGCGGGCGACCTCCGCGAGGAATGGCCATGTTGATCGATCCGCTGAAACTCACGCAGCCCCTCGCGGCGTTCAATGGCGGCGTACTGATCAAGCCTGACCTTTCGACCGTTGTTGATCAGAAGTTTTTACCCTCTGGCGTTCCAGAGAAGGTGATTGAAGCCATCGAAAACCACGGTCTCGACGTATGGGTATACACGGACACTGGATGGTTCATCCGCGATGTGAACGGGCCGCATGTGTCCCGCGAGCAGTGGACGGTGAAATTCGCTCCCACCGTAGTGAAGACCTTTGCGGGACTTCTCGGCCGCGTGGCGAAGATTGTGGGTGTCGGCGACGACCACGACCGCGTAGCGAAATGCGAAAAAGACGTTCAGCAGGCCGGTGGAGCGCACATTTCCGCAGCGCGGTCGCAGCCTTACTACCTCGACGTGACGCATCCCCAGGCGAATAAAGGCGGGGTGGTGCTTGCGATATCGAAACTCCTGAACATTCCGACGAAAGAGATCGCGACGATCGGAGACATGCCGAATGACGTTCTGATGTTCGAGAAGAGTGGAGTGAGCATCGCGATGGGAAATGCCAGCTCCGAAGTTCAGGCGTCGGCCACTTATGTCACTTCCACAAACGAAGAAGAAGGATTCGCAAACGCGATCGAGAGGTTCGTATTGACCGGACGTTCCGCGAGAGCTTGAGAACATGGGGAATCCTGCCACGCTCCATACGAACCGCAGAAAAATGCGAAGTCCATTTGTTTTCAAACGGGTGCTGTGGATAGTCGTGCTGGTCGCTGCGGGGACTCGGCCCGCCGCGGCCCAGCAGCCCGAAGATCTGCAGAAACAACTGGAGCAACTGAAGCAGCAGTATGACGCGACCACAAGGGATCTTGAGCAACGAATCGCTGCCCTGGAACAGCAAATCCAGAAACAAAAAGAGGCAAACGAAAAAACAAGGGAAGGAACTATCTCTGCCGTCGAGCTGGCCGCGCAGCAGGCCGCTCTCGGACAGTCGGATCAAGTCGGGGCAACGTACCAGGGTCAGTTACCTTCCGAACCGACGTATGACCTCCTCAATGAGGCGGAATCGAAGATTTCAAAGCTTCAGGAACAGTTGGGAGCCTTCGAGTTCCACGGATATTTCCGTTCCGGTTATGGCCTCAACAGCAAGGGCGGGGCGCAAGTTGCGTTTCAGGCTCCGGGAGCGGACGCGAAATACCGCCTGGGAAATGAAGCTGAAACGTACGGAGAATTCATTTTCGTCAACAACTGGCTGAACCCCGAGCACAATGGCGACAAGGCGTGGCTAAAAACGGAAGTCATGATCGAGGCGAACACCGCGGACGCCGCGAGTTACGCGAACTTTCCCGGCAACACGGGGAATGACCAGTTTCGTTTGCGGGAAGCGTTCGTGCGGGCCGGGAACATTCTGGAATTTCAGCCCAATGCGAAGTTCTGGGCCGGGGAGCGCTATTACCGCCGCCAGCACATCGAAATTAACGATTTCTATCCCCTGGACATGAGCGGTTACGGGGCGGGCATTGAGGACTGGGATCTTCGCATCGGGAAGCTGTCTGTGGCGTTTCTCGCGGGAGCGAGGCCCGATGTGGTGACGCAAAATGGGAACTACGCGAAGAGCAACGTCGACGTGCGCCTCTACGATTTGAAGGGGCCGTTCGGGATGTGGGGCGTGTGGTTCGATTACGCAACGGCGAAAGGCGGCACCACGCAAACCGGGGCGTTCATTCCCACCGCCGACGGTTACGCGTTCGGACTACGCCACCAGCGCCTGGAATGGCATGGAGGCTACCACACCTTTTCCATCCAGTACGGCAAAGGAGCCGCCAGCAATTTCAGCACGTCCATCGAGGACCCCAACCCGTTCCTGAAGAACTCCGAGCG
>JAUTWY010000017.1 GCA_030838305.1 Acidobacteriaceae bacterium | reverse complement strand
ATTGTCGCAGCTTCTTTTTTCTCCCGCGCGGCCTTGAGCGTGGCTTCTGAGGCAAGGCTGTCTCGCTCATACGTGGAAAGGTTACTAGGATAGTCAAGGATGTTTGTGGAGTACGGCTTCGTGCGGGTCTTTCGCGGCATACGGCAACAAGAGTAGTACGCGGCGATCCGTTCGGCTGTCCGGTAGCGCACTTAAGGCTAAAGTTCAAAACCGCCCACTACCTCACCCCGCACTCCGTTGACATCAGCTGTCGTCAGTGACAAACTTCCACCGTCTCTATTCCTTCCCCCAGAAGGAAGTAGCTGATACCGTGACCGACCGTATTCGATTCATTACCCATCGGGGTAAGCAGATTCTCGTTGTCGACCTATCGAACTGTTCTACCGTCGAGGTCGAAAAGATTGTCCGAGCCGTTCCCGAAGTTGTGACCACCCGACCGCGCGCTTCAGTCTTGATACTTTCCGATTTCACGGGAGCATCGTTTGACCAGGAAGCCATGCGGGCCATGAAAGAAAGCGCAGTCTTCGACAAGCCCTATATTAAGAAGTCCGCTTGGGTGGGAACAGAACACTTTCCCGACGTGTTCTCGGAAGACATGATGGACTTCTCCCGTCGCCAATTTCCTACTTTCAAAACCCGCGAGGAAGCTTTGACATGGCTGGCGAAAGACTGAACAAAGGCGGGTTTAGCCAGGGTTGAGCGCCTTGGGGGAGGAATGGCCAAGAACCTAGTTTGGCGGACCTTTTGGAGTCCATTGGGCAAGGAATTTTAGAGCCTTCAGCACAGACTGTTGATCGGTTATACCTCCAAACTTTTGGAGAGCCTCGTCGTACTTCTCGTCCATCTCCGGTTGAACAACCACCTTCGCTTCGGTCAAGCGTGCTACTAATTCATGGAGGGAAAATCGACCGGAGTCACGCACAAACTCATAAACCAGTCGGTAGGCGAGGAGTTCAGCCTCTAAAGCCTTTAGTGACTTGAGATAGCGATGGATTTGCTCAGAATCAAACTCCATTTTCATAGCGCCGCGAATTATACTCCGGCGGTCAGCTTGTTTTCGATTTCCGGCTTGATGGGCACTGCGTCAGTGTGACTCAGACTGCGAACTCTTTTTAGTGGCCGCGCTTGCCTGAATTTCGTTTTCCAGTGCGTGAATTTGCTCTGCTTTTCCTTCGTATTCAGCACGTTCCGCCCGCGGCGGGTCCCCAAAGACCTCATCTTGCCTGGCCTTAGTTTGTTCTTTGCGGAGCCGTACCAATTCGTATTCGGACTTTTCAGTTACCAAGATGGACCCTAGCCCAGAATTCTAGGCAGCTTTCTTCGCTCGGATCTTTGCCCACCTCGCACGTTGGGCAGCCGCGATTCTCTTACGACCCGCTGCTGAAATCATTCTTTTCTTGCGAGTCGCAGCGGCACCTTTTAGTTTCCTTCCGTTCATGTAGACCTTCCCGAAGGCGGTCAAGGCGGCTGTTACACGGTGCAATTCGTCCGCGAGTCGAGCGCGTTCCTTACTCAACTGCCGAACCACTCCAGACATATTTCCCATTTGGTTTCCTCTCGGCTAGGCATCATATATCACTTTGGATTCTCGACCAACCGAGCAGGTTCGGCGCTGGCAACCATATAGCCTCCGAGCGGGGCAGGGGCGGACTTATCTCACGGCGGGGGCGTACAATTCCCGTATGCGCTTGAGAGGGCTGTATGCTTCGCGAAGAAAATTCGTCCCGCGAATTGGTATGGAACGAAGGACAGAATGTCGAGGGGTGGGGTTGCTCTGAATGCGCTTGGGTGTTTAACCCTTCTGGCCCGCGCGCTGATGAATCACTAGATGAAATGAAGCGGACGTTCAAAACACAACTCTCCGCAGAGTTTGATTCCCACGCTTGCGCCGAGCACCCTCGGGTCAAAGACGCCGCGCCTTGGAAGCGGCGCGTGGGGTAATTTAAGGGACGCACCGGGCAACCAAGGGCAATGTCACTCACAAGATTGATAAGCTGGCCGAGCGGCGCCCGGGAAGACGTTTGCTGACCAGGTCGTCAGCAGCTTTGGATATTGGAATTATGAATCTGCCGAATATCTCGACCTTGTTTTCTTCGGCTGGTTTAATGATGGCGGTACCGTGGGCTTTCAACCGATCCGAAAAGAAGGCGTTGGCTCCCGACCCGTCGAGGCGGGGATGTTTATCGATTGTTGTCGCGAGATTGAACGGATGAGCAAATGGCGCTACAGTGGCGAAACCGATTTGCTGCTTGTCGATTTCGAAATGCTCAGGACTGAGACGGGTCAGCTTCGCCATCCCGGAGCCTTCTCCTTTAAGAACTGCATCTACCTACCTGTCGAGAAAATGATAGAAGAGAAGCGCGTGCGCAGCCTGGATGCGCTCGTTACCGAGTTGGTGACGTCCGCAAGAGAGGTATACGAAGCGAATCCTCTCCAGGGGACAGTATTTGATATCAGCGATCGCGTCGGGTGGACGCGAGGCCGAAGGGCTGTTTGGGATCGTCTGAAGCACATGTTTCTGCGGGATTGGAGCACAGTCTACGACGAACTGCGCCCGTTCGCCGTTTGTGACCTAACCGTTTGAAACGACCCCACTGAACCTACAGATGGAGGCCGGCCAGCGTAGGCAGATCGCATTTCATCCGTGACTTATTCGGTTCCCGACGGTGTTATCGAAGCTTCCAAGCCGGCTTCCTGGAAGTTGGCAGACCACTTCAACCCCAACAGCAGAATTCCTTCTGGATCGCCGGACTCGGGACCGATCTGACCTATCAGGCAAACCCAATTTGCGAGAGGTATGGTGTTCGGGACCGGACACAGAACCACGCTTTCGGACAGGGCGCTTTGGTCTTCCACCGAAGATATTATCCTAACCCCATTCGTTTCAACGGTGCACTCCGCACCTTGAATTGGCAGCGAGAGTGTAGGTATGGAACCGTACTGGTGTGGCACACTTCGAACCGGAAGCAGTGGTCGGGTCGCAGGGCGCGGTTGGATTTTGCTCCTTGCGACGCCTCGGGGAGTCGAGTGTGCCGGAATCTCGCCCTGCTGATCGAGGTGGAGAGTGCGAACTCTAATCAGGAATATTCGTTACGGCTTGCGCATGTTGCGCAAGAATCTGGGCTTGACCACAGCGGTTATCGCCACGCTCATGCTTGGCATTGGCGCTACCACGGCCATCTACACGGTGGTGTACGCGGTATTGCTAGCGCCGTTGCCTTACCCCTCGCCCGAACAGCTGGTGATGGTTTGGTCGAAGGTCAACGGGCACAATAACGGAATGTCGGCGGGCGATTTTCTCGACTGGAAGGAGCAGAGTAAGTCTTTCCAGCAACTGGCTGCGTGGACCGGAGGCAGTTTCAATTTGGCGACCCAGGACCAGCCTGAGCAGCTCGATGGCATGCGTGCCACTCCCGGTTGGTTTCGTATGCAGGGGATCCCGTTCCTGTCGGGACGCGACTTCCTTCCGGAGGAAGGAGTACCTGGCAGAGACCACGCCGTTATTTTGACTTACAGATTATGGAATCGGTTGGGCGCGAATCGCAGCATGATCGGGCAAGCGATGCGCATCGATGGCGAACCCTTTACCGTGGTGGGCGTGTTGTCGCCGGGTGTGGGGGACCGTTTCGATTTTGAGTTGGCAGTTCCGCTGGCCTTCCGGCCGGAACAGATCAACCACGACTACCACTGGTTGCTGACGATGGGCCGCCTGAAGCCCGGCGTCACGCTGCAGCAGGCGCAAGCCGATATGGATGCGGTTACGACCCATATTGCGGCCGCCTATCCCAGTTCCAACAAGGGCTGGGGCGCGTCTGTCGAGCCGCTGCAGAATGACTTTCTTCCCCCCGAGCGCATTCGCAACCTGTGGCTTCTGCTGGGTGCGGTGGGCTTTGTGCTGCTCATCACCTGCCTCAACATCGCAAATCTGCTGTTGGCTAAGGGCGCGTCGCGGCAAAGAGAACTTGCGATTCGCAGCTCCGTGGGAGCGACTCGCAGGCAGATTTTCGCTCAGTTTCTTACCGAAAGCCTGGTTCTCGCCCTTCTGGGTGGCGGACTCGGGAT
>JAUTWY010000614.1 GCA_030838305.1 Acidobacteriaceae bacterium | reverse complement strand
TCAGCCATTTTGATAAACAGACTTCATGCTCGCGCGACCATCACCATGGCGGCATTTGCGTTACTGCTCGCTACTTCCTTCCTCGCTCCGAACCTGGCATCCGCCGAAGTGATTGATCGAATTGTCGCCACCGTGAATGGCAATGTCATTTTGCAGTCGGACTGGGACGAAGCTCTCTGCTACGAAGCTCTCCTTACCAACCGCAAGCTCGCTCAATTCACTGACGATGACCGCCGCGCCGTGCTCGACCGCCTGATTGACCAGGAGCTTCTTCGCGAGCAGATGAAGTCCGCCGGCTTTCCCCACGCCACCGATGTCGAAGTTGCGGCCCGCGTAGCCGATGCCCGTAAACAATATCCCGACGTTACCTCCGATGAGGCCTGGCAGGCTCTTCTCGCTCAGTACCACCTCTCAGAAAAAGATCTTGTGACTCACGTTCGGCAGCAGATTGACGTGATGCGTTTGGTCGACGCCCGCCTTCGTCCCACCGTACAGATCGATTCCAAATCCATCGAGGCGTATTACCGGGAGCAGTTTGTTCCGAAATTGAAACAGGCGGGAGCCTCCGAAGTTCCTCTCGCTCAAGTCTCAGGCAAGATCCGCGAACTGCTTACCGAAGAAAGAGTAAGCGAGTTGCTCGTCTCCTGGCTGCAAAGCCTGCGCTCCGAGGGGCAGGTGCATGTCCCTGGCCTTACGGTCTCTCCCAGCGATGCGGGTATGCAATCTCAGTGATCAATTCTCCCCCCAAGATCGCCCGCAGCAGGCGGAAGTACCTGCTACTCCTGGCCGCTACCGGATTCCTCGTTGTTCTCAGTTTCCTCATCTATATCAATACCGATTCCTTCCAGTCGCTGGTACGCCGCCGCCTGGTTGCCGAAATCGAGCGCATCACCGGAGGCCGCACGGAAATCGCCAGCATCCACACCATTCCATTTCACCTGCAAGCCGAAGTGCGTGGCATCACCGTTCATGGGCGCGAGTCCGCTACCGACGTTCCTCTTGCCCACGTAGACCACATTGTTGCTCGCCTGAAGATCAGGTCCCTGCTTCGCTCGGAGTTGGCATTTAACGAAGTCGTGCTGGAGCAGCCCCTCGTCCACGTCGTCTTCTACCCCGATGGCAGCAGCAATTTTCCGGCGCGAAAAAGCGGAGCCTCTGCCGGCTCGACGCCAGTCGAGCAACTCTTTGCGCTCTCTATCGACCATTTCGAAATCCGTCGTGGCCATATCCTCTGGGACGATCAGACGATTCCTCTCGATTTCGCCGCCCGCGACACCTCGCTGCAGATGGACTATTCCTTCCTACACCGCCGCTACAATGGCCGCCTGCTGCTTGGCTTCGTCGATACCAAGCTGCTGAACTACCGGCCTTTTGCCTGGATGACGGCCATCGATTTCAGTCTTGGAACCAACTCCGCCGCAGTTACATCTTTAAAATGGACCTCCGGCCATTCGCACTTGTCCGGCAGCGCTCAAATCACAGACTTCGGCCATCCGCATCTCCAGGCTTCCTACGATGGACAGCTCGATCTCACCGAAGCCGCATCGATCGCGCGGCGCCACGATCTTCGCTCCGGGCTGCTCGAAGTCAAAGGCAGTGGCGACTGGTCTCTCGATCAGTTTGCCGCCCAGGGTCTGCTCACCCTGCGCGACCTCGCCTGGCAGGACAATGAGATAACATTCTCAAAGGCGTCCCTGAACGCCGACTACTCCATCAACCAACAGCAAATCAAGCTTTCCAACCTGGATGGCAAGATCTTTGGAGGCGGCTTCACCGGCGATGCCGAGTTCGATCAATGGCTCGCACCCCCGCAACACCTCACCCCCGCTGCGAAAAAGAGCTTCGAGACGGCCGTCATTTCTGCTGCCCGGCCACTGAACAAATCCGGACAGAGAGCGGCAAAACCGAAGGCAATGTCTATTCAGAACGCCTTTGTCGTTCTTCATCTGCACGACCTTTCTGCGGAAGATCTCGCCGCCGCTGTCAATTCTCCGACGCACCCGATTCCGCGATTCCGTGTCGCCGCCGCGGCCTCCGGTACTCTCGAAACTCGCTGGAAGGGAACTCCCCGAGACGCGGAAGTGAAATTCGCGCTCGATCTCGTTCCTCCCGCTTACCATAGCCCCGCACAAACGCCCCTCACGGCTCATGCCACGGGCGTCTACCATGTGGCCAGCGACAGTCTAGACCTTCCGCAATTCACCCTCACCCTGCCCCATAGCCATGTCCAGGCCTCCGGTACGCTGTCTTCCACGTCCTCAGTCCGTCTCTCGGCTACCACATCGAGCCTGGTCGACTGGCTTCCATTGATCGCCGCCGTACGCGGACCCGCTCTGTTGCCGGTCGTGCTGAACGGCAATGCCACGTTCAATGGCAGTATGACCGGTGCGTTGTCGTCTCCACAACTTTCCGGCGTTCTGCTGGTCGATGATTTCGATGTCAACTTGCCCGCCACTTCCAAGACCCAACCACTTCAAAGTCACTGGGATTCTCTTTCCACGTCGATCCAAGTTTCCTTTCGCGCCGTCGCTCTGCGGAACGCCATCCTGCGGCGGGACGCCACGTCCGTCGACTTCGACGCCTCTGCCAGCCTCGACCACGGCCACCTTACCGGCGACAGCACTTTCAACCTGCGCGCCAACGTCCGCAACGCTGAAATCGCTGACCTCCAGGCGTTCGCGGGATATCACTACCCGATTACCGGCAAGGTTGATCTGTCCATGCAGCTAGCCGGAACGCCCGCTAACCCTCACGGCGACGGGCAGGTCCATCTCACGGATGGCATCGCCTTTGGCCAAACCGTTCAGCAATTCGATTCCGCCTTCCACATGGCCCGCGGTGAAATCGCTTTCAGCAACCTCCACCTCTTACACGACGATTCGGTCGTCACTGGCAGCGCTGCCTATAACCCTTCTTCGCGCGCCTTCCATCTCGACCTCGTCGGCAACAATTTCGATCTCGCCCAGGTCCCGCGAATTTATTCCGGCCAGGTCTCCGTCGAAGGCCGCGCTGATTTCATCCTCAAAGGCTCCGGCACTCCGGACGCCCCGTCGATCAATGCGGACGTTCACGTGCGCAACCTGACTCTCGATCATGAACTTGCCGGTGAACTCGACCTCCAGGCGATTACTCAAGGCGACCAGCTTCATGTCACCGGAAATTCCCACCTGCAGCAGGGTTCGTTGCTTCTCAGTGGAAACGTCGAGTTGCGCGACGGTTATCCCGCCACGTTGTCGCTCAAAATGGATCAGCTTGATCTCGATCCTCTTTGGCGCCGTTATTCCCGCGGCCAAACTACAGGACACTCCGCCGTGGCCGGCTCGCTGGAGCTGCGTGGCCCCCTCCGCCAGCCCCATCTCTGGGCTCTCGACGGCACGTTGACCGCGCTCTCACTCGATGTCGAACACGTGAGAGTGCATAACGAAGATCCCATTCGGTTCTCCCTGTCTCAACAACTGGTCAACGTCCAGCAACTCCATCTGGTAGGGGAGGGAACGGACCTCACCGCCCACGGCTCCATGCAACTTTCTGGCGCTCGCGCACTTGACTTTACGGCCGACGGCCATCTCGACCTCAAGCTGCTTTCCGGATTCAATTCGGACTTCACTTCGGCCGGCGCGATTGCCATGAAGGTGACAGTCGGCGGCACTCTCGACGAACCATTGCCTCAGGGTAGTTTTCAGGTCACCAACGGTTCCATTTCTTATGCTGGATTGCCTAGCGGATTGAGCGAGCTCAACGGCTCCCTTCTATTCACTCGCGATCACGTGCACATCGAGACGCTCACCGCCCGCACCGGCGGCGGCACTCTCGACCTCAAAGGCGATGCCACTTATGTCAGCCGCCAACTGAACTTCAATCTCACCGCTACCGGGAAAGACGTTCGCCTGCGTTATCCCCCCGGTGTCAGCTCCACTGCCGACGCCGAAATGCATTGGGTGGGAAGCCGTTCCGCTTCCACGCTCTCGGGGGACATCAGCATCAACAAGATTGCGGTGACCCCCGGCTTCGACTTCAGCGCATACCTCGAGCGCAGCCGCCAGTTCTCGACTGTGACCGCGGCGAATTCTCCGCTCTACAACATCAAACTTGATATGCACGTCCAGACTGCTCCGGAACTCCAGATGCGCACCGCAATCGCCCGCCTATCCGGCGATGCCGATCTCCACCTGCGCGGCTCGGTTGCCCGTCCCGCCGTTCTCGGCCGCGTCGATATTCTTGAGGGCCAAGCTACTTTCCATGGCACCCGCTTTACTCTGGAACGCGGTGACATCACGTTCGCCAATCCGGTAGCGATCGAGCCCCAGCTCAATCTGCAGGCCTCCACTCACGTTCGAAACTATGACCTCAACATCACGGTTACCGGCACCCCCGACCGCTTGAGCCTTAACTACCGTTCCGAACCACCTCTGCCCAAGTCCGATATCATTGCCCTGCTCGCTCTCGGACGCACTAATGAAGAATCTGCGCAGCTCCAGGAGCAGTCCGGCCAAAGCGCTTTTTCCGATCAGGCCACCGCGCTCATTCTTAGCCAGGCCTTGAACTCCACGGTTAGCAGCCGCTTGCAGCGTCTGTTCGGCGCCAGCAATATCAAAATCGATCCCCAGGGACTTACCACCGAAACCAATCCCACCGCCCGCGGCCCGCAGGTGACGATCGAACAGGAATTCGCCAACAACATCTCGCTTACCTACTCCACCAATGTGTCGCAGAGTTCGCAGCAGATTATTCAAGGGGAGTACTATGTGAACCGCAACGTTTCCATCGTCGGCATCCGCGACCAGAACGGCGTGGTCAGCTTCGACCTGCGCATCCGCCGCCGCAAGAAATAGCGATCTACGCGGGCTCGAGACGAAGCTGTTCCCCTAGCCACGAAGCGGCGCAAGAATACAGCCCATGGCGCAAGCCATGGGGCCGGTAGTGGGGAAGAAATAGGCCCCGAAGGGGCGAAAGAATAGTTCACACAACTGAGGTACTGATCTTCCGGCCACCCACACATTCCCGGAAGCCGAACTGACTGAATCCATGTCCGACCCAACCGCCGCCCGCCAGCTTATGGTCAGTTCGCAACTCCGCGACCGCGGCATCTCCGATTCCCGCGTCCTCGAGGCCATGCTTCGCGTTCCCCGTCACGAATTTGTTCCTGGATCCTACCGTGCCCAAACGTACGAAGATCATCCTCTGCCAATCGGCAACAGCCAAACCATCTCGCAGCCTTACATCGTCGCGGTCATGCTCGAGTCCCTCCAGCTCAAGCCCTCCGACAAGGTACTGGAAGTTGGCACTGGTTCCGGCTACGTCACCGCTCTGCTCGCTGAACTTGCTGGCGAGGTCTTTTCGATCGAGCGCCATCCAGCCCTCGCCGACCTGGCACGCGAACTCTTGACCGCGCTCGGCTATACCAATGCCCGAGTTCTCACCGGAGATGGTACTCTGGGTCTTCCCGCCGCCGCTCCCTTCGACGCGATCATGGTCTCCGCTGCCGCTCCCAATCTGCCACAAGCTCTAATCGCCCAACTCCGCGACCTGGGCCGGATGATTATCCCGGTCGGAACGTCGGACTCCCAGCAGCTGCAGTTCATTCGCATGGTCAACGGAGAGCCTTTGATCACTCCTCGCGAACTCGTCCGCTTCGTTCCGCTGGTTTCTAGTGAGGATTGAATCCCAGAAACGGCCTGTGTCTTTCTGAGGTGTTTATGTGGGGACAGCCGCGCTCGACTGGCTCTCGCGGCTCTCGCGGCCAGCGGCAAGACTTTGCTGTAAATTCAGGCAAAGCCTTCTAGCGAGTTTCTGGGATTGTAGCCATCGGCGCCGAAGCACTTGGCAAACTCTGCTGGACCAGTCGCTGCGCTGAGTCCTGCGCATACTGCAACACTCCGCTGGGGAAAATGCCCAGATAGATGGTCGCCGCCATGCAGAATGCGATTGCCGCACGAAGCGCGATTGGCACCGGAATCACCGGAATTTCCTTCCTGGATTCGCGCATATACATCATCACGATAATGCGCAGATAGTAATAAGCGCCGACCCCACTGTTGAGAACGCCGATGATCGTCAGCCAGATCAAGTTCGCCTTCACCGCAGCGCTGAATACGTAGAACTTGGCAAAAAATCCGCCCGTCATCGGAATCCCGATTAACGAGAGCAGAAAGATGGTAAGCGTTGCCGCCAGCAGCGGAGAACTTCGGCCCAGCCCTTCATAGTCTTCGAGATTCACGTAGCGTTCGCCGGTGTTGGCAAAATGGCTGACCACTGCAAACGCACCCAGGTTCATGGCGGCATAGGCAGCCGTGTAGAACATCGCCGCCGACGTTCCGAGGCCGGGCGCGGCTGCGAACGCTACCAATAGATATCCCGCATGAGCGATGGATGAATAGGCCAGCAGCCGCTTCACATTGTTTTGTACCAGCGCACCCACATTACCCAGCGTCATGGAGAGTGCCGCCGAAAGCCAGATCAACCAGGATCCGCCGGGCACATTGATCACGAAAATAATACGCAGCAAAACCGCAAATGCCGCGGCTTTAGGCGCGGTCGACATCAAACCCACAATGGGCGCGGGCGCGCCTTCATACACGTCCGGCGTCCAAATGTGAAAAGGGGCAGCAGCCACCTTGAATCCGAGGCCCACAAACATGAACGCCACCGCCACAAAGGCCAGCAGGGGGATCGGGCCTCCCCGAAGAGTCTTGCTGATCTCATCGATGTTCGTCGATCCCGTGGCGCCAAACATCAATGCCACTCCATACAGAAAAAACGCCGTGGCAAAGGAACCGAGCAGAAAGTATTTCAAAGACGATTCCGCGCTGGAAGCCTCGCGCCGTCGGAATCCCGCCAGCACGTAAGACGAGATCGAGGAAATCTCCAACGCGATGAAAATCAGTACCAGTTCGACCGCCGACGACATCAGCGCCATGCCGACCGTGCCAAAGAGAATCAGAGCGTAATACTCCCCCGCCCGAATCCGCTGCGCCGCCATGTATTCGTAAGAGCTAAGAATGACGACGCCGGCAATCGCAATTATCAGAACATGAAAGAACACGCTGAATCCATCAACCTGCACCATGTTCCAGAAAGCCAGTCCCGGAGACTGCGCCATGAACCATGTCGCCCCAAGCCCAGCGACAGCGCCTCCTAGAGCGATCAGCCCCAGAACTTTCTGACTCTTCTCACCCTCAAGCAGCGGCTCGAGCACCATCACAATCATGCCGAAGACGGAGAGAACAATCTCCGGCAAAATGCGCACGTAGTCCGCACCCTGCGGAAGTATTCGCGAGAAGGCTGGGACGAAAGTCGCGATCGTTATTTCGGCCATCCTTGTCTCGCAGGTCACTGACCCACCACCCTGCTCGCCACTTGGGCGAAGGGAGCGAGTGTGGCCTTGACCGCCGGATCAATCGCCCCCAGCCACATAATCGGAGCGACTCCCATCACCAACGCCGCCGCGGCACATGGCCAGATTGCAATCTTTTCGAACCCGGAAAGATCGCTGAGTGAATTGTTCACCGGGTGTGTGATCTTGCCGTAAAACACCCGCTGATACATCCAGAGCAGGTAGACCGCGCTCCAAATCACCCCGGTGGCGGCCAGTATTCCGTAAACCGCCTTGGCCTGGAACGCGCCGCTCATTACCAGGAATTCACCGATGAACCCGTTCAGCAGAGGCAAGCCCGCTGACGCGAGCACAATTGCCAGATAAGACGCGGCATATACCGGCATGGACGAAGCCAGCCCGCCGAACTCGCTGATCTCGTACGTATGCCTTCGTTCGTGCAAGATACCCGCCAGCATGAACAGTCCCCCGGTAGAAATCCCGTGCGCCAGCATGACGAACATCGCGCCATTCAGCCCAGCCTGTGTGAAGCTGAAAATTCCGAGCACAACAAATCCAAGATGACTGACCGAGGAATACGCGATCAACTTCTTCATGTTGGGCTGCACCATCGCCACCAGTGCGCCATAGATAATGCCAATCAACGCCAGCGTCATCACCCACCAGGCGTTGTGCCGCGATTGCTCCGGGAACAAGCCCAGGTTGAAGCGGAGCAACCCATAGGTCCCCATCTTCAGCAGAACCCCGGCCAACAGGACGGAACCCGCCGTGGGCGCTTCCACGTGCGCATCCGGCAACCACGTATGGAAAGGGAAAAGAGGAACCTTCACTGCAAACGCCAGGAAGAAGCCAAGGAACAACCATTGGGCGGCGGCGGGAAACTGCGGGACAGCGCCACGCATGATCTGCTCACGGATCACCACAAAGTCAAAGCTGCCGGTGTGCGCGTAAAGCCACAGGATCGCCGCCAGCATGAACACTGACGCAATCATTGTGTACATAAAGAATTTCACTGCGGCATACACCTTGCGCTCGTGTCCGAAAATCCCAATCAGCAACGCCATCGGGATCAGGGTGGCTTCCCAGAAGAAATAGAACAGAAACAGGTCGAGCGAGGTGAAGACGCCGATCAGTGCCGTCTCCAGGATTAGCAACAGAATGAAGAATTCCTTGACCCGCTCGTGAATCGAATTCCACGAAATCAGCACGCACAGCGGCGTGAGAAACGTGGTAAGCACCACCAGCCAGAGCGAAATACCGTCAACTCCCATGTGGTAGTGAATATTCGGAGTGGAAACCCATGGCCTGTCGATCTGGTACTGAAAGTCAGTTTGTGAGCGCTGGAAATGAACCGGCAGATGCAAAGACAAAACAAATGTGAGTAGCGAGATAACCAGCGCAAAAATTCGAAGGTCGCGGTCGCGCCGGGGAAACAGCATCAGCAGCACTCCCCCAGCCAGCGGCATGAACGTCACCAGCGTCAGAATGATGGAACTTAATCCGTCGGTGTTCATCGCGCTTCCTTCCACATCCAGATCATGAAGGCAATCACCACCGCCGCGCCGGCCGCAATCCAGCCAGCGTACGAGCGAATATTTCCGGATTGCATGTGGCGAACTTCGTCGGAAACGTGCCGCGCTCCATCGCCCGCGTCATTCACCGCGGCATCGATGATGTTTCGATCCACTCCCTGCCACAAAATCCGAGTCGAACCATCAATTAACGGTTTGACGAAGACCGCGGCGTACAATTCGTCGACGTAATACTTGTGCACCACAGTCTGATAAAAGCCGCCGAGCGAGTCAGCAATCCTCTGCGGCAGCTCAGGCCGTTTGTAATAAAGAAGGTAAGCCAGCCACCATCCCAAAAACGCCACAGCCACCGACACACCCATCAGCAGCAATTCAGTGCTGTGGCTCGTGCCTTCCACTCCCTCCACCGAGCCGAACACCGGAGCCAGAAAATTCTCGAAACGATTGCCAATCCCTACCAGGCCGCCGACCAGGGAAAGCACTGCCAGGATCATCAGCGGTACCAGCATGACCATCGGGCTCTCATGCGGCGCGCCGTGTTCATGGGCATCGTTACCGTGCGAGCCGTGGCCGGCCACGTCTACATGGACTCC
>JAUTWY010000604.1 GCA_030838305.1 Acidobacteriaceae bacterium | reverse complement strand
AGAGTCCCGGATCGCAAGCGATCGTGACTCACGGATGAGGCTCACGGATGAAATTGTTTCGCTAAATCCTCCAGTGCATCGAAAGCGGCCGGACTTGGATATTGGATACGATCATCCACGTAATAGAAGTGGCCTTGTTGAACTGCTTTTACGTGTTCCCAACCGGGGCGCGTTTTTAATTCCTCAGCTGTAAGTTTTGATCCCTTTATGAAGAGGATCGCGTCTGGTTGACGGCTCACAATGGATTCGAGGCTTATTTCGGGCCATTCTTGTGCGATGTCGTCGGTCACGGAGCGACCGCCAGCGGCCTCAATAATCTCTCCGATAAACGCTTTTCTGCCGATGGTCATGACCGGGTCGTACCAAATCGCCATGAATACCCGCAGCTTCGGCTTATCCGCGACACTAGATTTCACCGCAGCCAGCCGAGCACGCAGCCGGGCAACAAGGGCAGCGGCTTCCGCATCCCGGTTCAGGGCTTTGCCAATACTGATGATCGATGCATAGATTCCTTCAATCCCATGTGGGTCGGCCATGAACACCGGAATCCCGAGCCGCTGGAGACTATCCGCAGACTCCAGTACATTCAGGTCTCCGCTGCCGAGCACAAGATCGGGGCGCAGGGCAACAATGGCCTCAATCGAGGGGTTGAGCGGAAGCCCGATACTCGGCTTCTGAAGAGCCTCTTTGGGATATTTTGTGAAATCGCTGATGGCGACAACGTCCGCTCCGGCGCCCAGCGAATATACGACGTCCACAACGCTGGGGATTAGACAAATCACGCGATGCGGGTGATCTGGGACTTCCACCGTTCGCCCCAGCTCATCCTTCAGTGTTCGACTGGCGAAACATGGCACAGCAACGGACGACAGCAAAATGAGAGTGAGGAGTTGGATTCTCATTGCGCCTCCACAAGGCGCCGGACAGGACCAGCCTGCTGCAGGAAGTACGAGACTAGAGAGGGGTTGGACCGGAAATGCAGATGGATATAACTCCCGAGTACCTGCCGATGAGTGAAGCCTTCCTCTTCCTTTCGACCGGAAAGTGAGTAGTGGACGCGATAGGCGCAACGTAAGGGATCTTGAGCGACGATGCGGGAGCAATGAAAGCTATGCCCGCGAACCAGGGTTCCCCTTTTTCCAAGCAGGCAATCGTCAGCGAATTCTACATCGGCGTATCCGAAATGAACCAACGACTTGGTCATCTCGACAGCGACAGGAAGGATGCCTGCCATGGGATAACTTTGTCCTTCAAGCGTTGTCAGTCTTTCTGCCAAGTACATCAACCCGCCGCACTCGGCGTAGATAGGCTTGTTCGCTTCCGCAAATTCACGGATGTCTTTGAGCAAACACCCATTGCCGCTAAGGGCCGCGGCGTGCAGCTCTGGGTAACCGCCGCCGAAATAGAGAGCATGAAGATTTTTCGGTAGCGCAGAGTCGGTGAGCGGACTAAACTCTACGATTTCCGCGCCGTTCTCACGCAGGAGGCCGAGATTGTCCTCGTAATAGAAAGAAAATGCTTTGTCGCGGGCGATGCCGATGCGAATGCCTTCGTACTTGGGCTCAACGCTATGTGTGCACGCGGTCTCAAACCGCTGGCTGTGAGTCGTCGCGTTTAGCAATTGATCGAGGTCGAGACGGTTGCCCAATCGTGTGAGCGTGGAGAGGCTCGCGCCAATTCCTTCCGCAGCAGGGTGTAACCCAAGGTGCCGCTCAGGAATTGCCACATCTGCTTCCATCGGCAACCATCCAAGCACCGGAACCACCGAACATTGGCGAATTGCCGAATCGAGCATGCGAAAGTGCGCGTCACCAGCCACGCGGTTCAGCACGATGCCAGCAAAACGCAACCCCGGGTCGAACGTCTCAAACCCTCGCACTACGGCGGCGATGCTGCGTGCGCTATTTCCTGCATCCAGAACCAAGACAACCGGCAAATCCAGCAGCTTGGCAATTTCCGCCGTGCTGCCCTCTTCCGACCTGCCAGTCACACCATCAAAGAGCCCCATCATTCCTTCGACAACAACTCCATCGCAGCCTGTAGAAGCGCGGCAGAAAATCTCCCTGTTGGCTTCAGCATCGAGCATCCAGGTATCGAGATTGCGCGCGGCACGATTCGCAACTAGCGCAAGATGTCCGCCATCGATGAAGTCAGGGCCGCACTTGAAAGGCTGCACCGTTAAACCTCGTGATCGCAGTCCCGCGATGATTGCTAGAGCCACCGTGGTCTTCCCGACGCCGCTGGCCGTACCCGCCACCACGAAAGCCTTCACGGATGCACCTCCACAGTCCCCTTGAGGGCTAGAGGAAGGCCCGCGACCATGAGCAATACATTGTGCGCAATGCTTGCAACTCGCTGGTTGATTTCCCCGAGTAAGTCTCGATACCGGCGTCCGTCGGGATAGGGAGGAATAACGCCGCTGCCTACTTCATTCGATACCAGCGCAACCGAACATGGCACCGAACGCAGCGCAGCGTAAAGCCGTTGCAGGCGTTCCTCAATCGCAGCCGGGTTCCCGCGCTCGGCTTCGAGCAGATTTGCGACGTAAAGCGTGAGGCAGTCAACCACCAAGATCCGGTGCTTAGACCCTTCTTCCGCCAGGATTCGGTCGAGTTCCAACGGCTCCTCGATCGTCCGCCACTCCTTGGGGCGTTCCGCCTGGTGCCGCTCGATCTTCAGGCGCATCTCCTCGTCTAAAGGCTGGGCAGTCGCAACGAACGCTACGGACGAAATGCGCGCCGCAAGCGTCTGTACGTATCGGCTCTTGCCGCTTCGCACACCCCCCAGCACCAGCGTAATGGATTTTTTGGAAGTGTCTTGCATGCTCACCTTGGGCACACAACGGTATGCCCTGGCTTGAGCGGGATACTACAGGCAGCTTTCAGACGCAGGTGAAAATGAATTGTCAGAACGCTCTCCGACTCTCCCATCGAAGTCGAATACGCCTTGGGTTAGCGTCTGGCCGGTCTCCTGACTTACGCTTCGTCGAACCTGAGCAGCCTTCCCAGAACGTCGTCCAGTGGCCTAAATCAGCTCAGTTCTCAGCGAATACAGTTGCGGGGCAGTGGCGGATTCTAACCGCCTTCCCAAATACCAGACTCTGTGATTTATACCGTGATGCAAAAGAAAGGTCAAACACTACGTGTGAGTACAGCGGTTGCTGCACTCCACGCAACTTAAGATTCACAAAACCAGTGGGGCGGCCTACAGCCGTATCCAACTGTTGGCGAGCAGCTCCTCTTGCGGCTGATCTTCCTGCAACAGAGCGTGCATAATCTCCAATCCAGTCACCAATCGCGGCCCTGGCCGGGAGAAGTACGCACTCGCATTCACTGCATAGACTCTACCGTTGCGTACAGCTTTGACGTGTTTCCAACGCTCCGGAAACTGCGTGGCGTGATATTCCTGCACCGACCTCTCCAAGTTGTGACCGCACGGCATCACAAGGACCACGTCGGGGTTGACGCTCAAAACCTGATCCCATTCCATGCGATAGCTATCTTTTCCCAGCCTGCCGAGCGGATCTATCCCACCCGCCAGATCAATCATCTCCGGGATCCAATGCCCCCCATTGAACGGCGGCGACAACCATTCCAGGCAGACCACGGTGGGCTTCTGCCGCTTCGGCATCTGGCTAACTTTGGCGATCCGTTGCCGCAGCGACGACACCAATTCACCGGCTTCGGCATCCCGACTCGTGGCCTGGCCCACCCGCAGAACGTCCTCCAACACATCACCGAGTGTGTGCGGCGTCAGCGAAAGCACTTGCGGCTTGGAAGAAAGCTGGTGAACAGCCTTGGCTACAGAAGATGTGCTGATAGCGCACACATCGCACAGCTCCTGGGTTACGACGAGATCAGGCTTGATTGCTTCCAGCTTTCCGATGTCGATTCGGTAAAGGCCTTCACCGTGCGAGGAGTAATCGTTCACGGTGTTGTCGATTTCCGCTGACGTCAAATCATGGGCCAGATTGGTGTTGACAACAATGCTCTTCCCCGCAGCTTCCGGAGGAAAATCGCACTCGAAGGTCACGCCAGCAACGGAATCTCCCAGACCCAACGCATACAAAATCTCAGTGGCGGACGGCAAAAACGAACAAATCTGCATTTAAATCCTCGCTATGGTACATGAGTTCCAAGTTCAACTTGCTAGAAACATCATTCACAGCTAGCCATCCGTATTCTACTCGGCCATCCAGTCGGGCACGAGTCTCTTGGAGTCGGAAGTCCCCCATCGCATCGCATCATGCCTCATACCGCTGCTTACGCGGGAGGGCTGGCAAGCTCTTACAGGCAAGCCCTTAAAGGAAGACCTTGTGACTGCTGCTGACAAGGACCCTGGTTGTTATTTTGTGAAAATGACGTAGCCTGAAAACAGCAGGATTGCCGTGCCGACGACTGCCGATGCGAACTTGCACGGCGTTAGGTTCGCGAAATGCCGGCGAGTTTTTTCTCGATCGCAACAAAACAGCAAGGCGCAAATCACCGAAGAGTGTGAAGAGCGCCTGATGAGTTGGATTCCTTAGGTCTTGTCTGGGCGGCAAACGACGCGCCTTACTAGAGAGGCTCAACTAACTCTACAAACTGAAAATGAGAGTCGGGTCGGTGACAGGGCAGCGTTCTAACCAACTGAACTACGTCCCCACTTTGTTTTCTTACCTTTATCGGAAACCCGCGTCTTTAGTGGCTTTCCTCAGGTTCAATCGAATCGCCTGCGTCGCCTATTTCAACCCCGTAGAACCAAATTCCGAGGTTAATGGACACCATGGACACCAAGCTAAACCGCGCGTCCAAAACTTGTGCTACAGGCAAACGCTAACCCAGAGCAGCTGTCCCTGCCCCGAGACTGAATTGTAGCAGAGGCAATTCAGATCAGTACAGACTTGGCGATATGCTCGGAACTTCTGATAGGAAGTGAGTCCTGATAGGAGTCGATTTCGCCTGCAGAAAATCGCCCAAAATCTGAACGGTCGCGTTCGGAGATGTGCGCCAACAAAACGGAGCGCGAACAAACGTCTTGACTCTGGAATGCATTCCAGGGTTCATACTTCTCATGGTGCAAAACAGCAGTTCCAACGCGCTTCGTTCCGGAAACCTGGCCAAGGCGACGGGTGTGAGTCCAGACACGATCCGACACTATGAAAAGATCGGTGTTCTCCCGCGAGCTGAGCGAACGAACTCGGGTTACCGTGTATATCCCGCGAGCGCGTTGGAGAGAGTCCT
>JAUTWY010000595.1 GCA_030838305.1 Acidobacteriaceae bacterium | reverse complement strand
CAACTGAATGTTAACGCCCAGAGCTTCCATCACGTCCGCCGAACCGCATTTTGAGCTGATGCTGCGGTTGCCGTGTTTGGCCACGCGCACATCAGCCCCCGCGGTCACGAACGCTGTGGCGGTTGAGATATTAAAGGTTCCGCGGGCATCTCCTCCGGTGCCACTGGTGTCAACAAGGGAAGACTCGGCCAGCGCGTCGCGGCCCGTACCACTCAGATCGAGCGCGCCAGTTTCAGAAGGGCTGGCCCGGGAAAGTGAAATCGGCAGAGGCGTCGCCGCGGCACGGATCGCTTCGGCGAAACCGACAATCTCTTCGACAGTTTCGCCCTTCATGCGCAACGCCACGAGCAGTGCCGCAATCTGTGCATCCGAGCAGCTTCCCGAAAGCACCTCCGCCATTACTGCGCGGGCCTGCGCGCGCTCAAGAGACTCGTTGCGATTGGCAATGCCATGGAGCGCGTCGAGGATCATTACATTCGGAATTGTAAGGGATAAACCGCGACAATGAAGGCATCAACGATGCTATGTGGTAACGGCGGGGCCCTTGAGCCGGGGCAAGAAATAGTCGCGCCAGCTCTCTGGCAGGGCGGCCGTGGCAATCGCCTTTTGTAGCAAGTCGCGGTTGTATCTTTCGCGAACGAAGAGCCGGTTCATTTCGGCGATGGTAATGCCCCCTTGATTCCGGGAGATGAGTTCAATGGTATCCCCTGCTCCCACGTCGCCTTCCTGTTCCACCGAAAAATAAAACCCACTGAGCCCGCTGACCAGGAAGCGCTCGATAATGTCGTCAAGCTGAAACTTAGCGGCCAGCTTGTAACAGGGCATGCGAGGTTGGCGAACCAGCACTACCGCCGATCCCACGCGGAAGCGGTCCCCGACGTGAAGATCGTCTTCCGTAACACCTTCTGTCGTGAAATTCTCGCCGAACGTTCCCCAGGGCAAATCCATGCCGGGCAGTTCTCCGCGCCAATATTCGTAATGCTCGGCGGGATAGGCATAGACCGCTTTGTAGGGACCGCCATGCACGGTGAGGTCAGCTTGACGGTCGCCATCAAGGTTGAGTGTGCGAAGCGCCACCCGGCCAGAGACCGGCTTCTTGAAGATGCCGGTATTGATTGTTGCTCCTTTGTAGACCGCAAGGCGCGGCCGCGCGACATTCAGCGAAATCACTTTCACAATTGGTCCTTCCATACAGAGCCAGGCCGCTCCTATTTCATGGCCCCGCTCCCAGTTTAGACTTAGATGTACTCTCGACGCGAAACGGCGCGGGGGCACTGTTTGCCCAAATCCGCCGGCCTTCTATAAAATTAAAGGTTTGCTGCCCTCAGTCGATAGCCGCAAGCAGGTCCTTCCGATTTCTAGCTGACGAGCGATTATGAAAATCCACGAGTACCAGGGAAAAGGAATTCTGAAGAAATACGGTGTGACCGTGCCCCGCGGGACGATGGCGATTTCGCGCGAAGAGGCCGACTCAGCCGCCAAAGAATTGTTCAGCGCTGGCGCGACCGGAGTGGTGGTGAAAGCGCAGATTCATGCGGGCGGACGCGGCAAGGGCGGAGGGGTAAAGATCGCCAAGTCGGCCAATGAGGCGGGCGACATCGCGGAAAAGATGCTGGGCATGAAGCTGATCACGCATCAGACAGGCCCTGAAGGCCGTATTGTGCGGCGCTTGCTGATCGAAGAAACTCTGCCGATCGAAAAAGAGTTGTATCTGGGGATTCTGGTCGACCGCGCGGAAGGCAAGCCTGTATTCATGGCATCGGCCGCCGGGGGCATGGAGATCGAGCAAGTAGCGGCGGAGAATCCCGATGCCATCCTGAAGCAGCATATCGATCCGGGGATGGGCCTGGAAGCGTTCCAGGCACGTAAGATGGCGTTCGCGCTCGGACTCAACGCCAAGCAGATCAATCCCGCGGTGCAATTTCTTTCCAACCTATATAAGGCGTTTCTCGATACCGACGCTTCCCTGCTCGAGATCAACCCCTTCATCACCACCACCGATGGCCGTCTGTTCGCGCTTGACGCCAAGCTGACCTTCGACGACAACGCACTGTTCCGCCATCCCGATATTCGAGAGCTGCGCGACATTACCGAGGAAGATCCGCTCGAAGTCGAGGCCTCGAAGTACAGCCTGAACTACATCAAGCTCGAAGGCAGCGTGGGATGCATGGTCAACGGCGCCGGGCTGGCCATGGCCACAATGGATATCATCAAATACGCCGGTGGCATGCCTGCAAACTTTCTCGACGTGGGCGGGGGAGCGAATGCCGAGCAGGTGGCGCACGCGTTCGAAATCCTACTCAGCGACAAGAGTGTGAAGGCGGTGTTGATTAACATTTTTGGCGGCATTCTGCGCGTGGACACGTTAGCGACCGGCGTAGTGGAAGCTGCGAAGAAAACTAATATCAAGCTGCCTGTGGTCTTGCGCCTCGAAGGGACGAACGTGAATGAGGGCAAGAAGATTCTGATGGAATCTGGATTCAACTTTGTTGTGGCGGATACCATGAAAGATGCGGCGGATAAAGTGGTGGCTGCTGCGCGGGCTGTTTAACCAGCAGCGCAGTGTCATCCCGAGCGCAGCGAGGGTAGCCGCATTGAGGAATTATTGATATGGCAATTCTGGTTAATGAAAAAACGCGCTTGATCGTGCAGGGGCTGACCGGGCGCGAGGGCACGTTCCATGCGAAGGCCTGCGCGGCTTACGGAACCCAAGTTATGGGCGGAGTAACGCCCGGCAAGGGCGGCACTACGCACGAGGGCTGGCCCATTTTCAACACGGTGCGGGAAGCGGTCGACAGAACCGGGGCCGACGCAACCGTCATTTTCGTTCCGCCTCCGTTTGCCGCCGACGCCATCATGGAAGCCGCTGACGCCGAACTCGACCTGATCGTCTGTATTACTGAAGGCATTCCTACGCTCGACATGGTCAAGGCTTGGGAGTTTCTGCAGAACCGGCGCTCGCGCCTGATTGGGCCAAACTGTCCCGGAATTATTTCCCCCGGTAAGTGCAAGATTGGAATCATGCCCGGGTCAATTCACAAAGAGGGCTCGATCGGTATTGTGTCGCGTTCGGGCACGCTGACTTACGAAGCGGTGCATCAACTTACGCAGCGCGGGATCGGACAATCCACCGCGATTGGGATCGGCGGCGATCCGATTATCGGAACCAACTTCGTGGATGCTCTCGACTTATTCAATCGTGATCCTGATACGGAAGCTGTGATCATGATTGGTGAGATTGGCGGCGACGCCGAGGAAACAGCGGCCGAATTTGTGAGGACCAAGATGAAGAAGCCGGTGGTAGGCTTCATTGCCGGTCAGACCGCGCCTCCCGGACGCCGCATGGGACACGCTGGAGCGATCATTTCCGGGGGCAAGGGAACGGCGGCGGAGAAGATCAGGGCCATGGAATCGGCCGGCATCCGGGTCGCGAAATCTCCCGCGGCCATTGGGGAAACGCTTGTAGCGGCGCTGGGAGTGAAAGTTTAGTACTAGTGCCAAGTACCGAGTACCAAGCAAAAACGAAAGAGCCAACGACTAACGAACCAACTATGAAAACTCTGCAACGCACTCTTACCATCGTGAAGCCTGACGCGGTCGCCAAGAATGGCGTCGGGGACATCATCGAACAATTCGAGAAGAATGGCTTCCGCATTCTCGCTATGAAGATGCTGGAAATTTCAAAGCATCAGGCGCAGCAGTTCTATGCTGTCCATGCGAGCCGGCCGTTCTATAACTCGCTTACGGATTTCATGTCGAGCGGACCGCTGGTCGCTCTGGCTCTGGAGAAAGAAAATGCCATCGCCGATCTGCGCAAGCTGATGGGCGCTACCAACCCGGCAAACGCCGAGGAAGGCACCATCCGCAAGAAGTGGGCCTCTAGCATCGAGCACAATGCGATTCACGGCTCAGATGCCGAGGATACAGCTCATTTTGAGTTGAGCTTCTTTTTTGCAGGGTATGAACTAGCGCAGTAGGTGCTCGAAAACTGACCCACACTGCGTGGAGGAGCGGCGGGCGAGTCGGCCACACGAGCTAACCCAGGGCTTCGTAGAGGTGGCCCTCCACCCGGTCGGCGACCTTAGGCAAATCTTTGCGGGCGTACTGCAAAAAGTGCGGCGCTGTGCGGTGAGATTCGAGCGCGGCGTCGTCTTTGTACTGCTCGTATAAAAAAAAGCGCCGCGGCTCGGTCTTGTGGCGGTGCACCTGATACATCAGGCAGCCGGGCTCCTTGCGGGATTCTTCCGTGAGTTTCGCAAAAATTGGGGCAACGTCTGCGTCGTGCCCTGCTTTCGCCATCCAAGTCACTGCCAAAACCACCATCGTGCGCTCCTTACTTAGGCTTTTCGTCGCCCAAGAGAGAGAAAATCAAATTCTAGACTCTTCGCGATGAAGCTGTCTTTAGCTCGGCCGCAAACTCATCCCCAAAGATAATCTGATTACGATCTGGGCCGGTTGAAACCATGCCGATCTTCGCGCCCGCTTCTTTCTCGACGAACGCCAGGTATTCGCGAGCCGCCTTGGGCAATTGGTCAAACTTCGTCACGCCCTGGGTGGAAGCCTGCCAGCCGGGCAGCTTCTGATAAATGCATTCCAGCTTGTCGTAACCACTGGCTTGCGCTGGAATCTCCATTGTCTTCTTTCCATTCACCACGTAGCCGACGCACACGGGAATCTCAGCTAGTTCGTCGAGCACATCCAGCTTGGTAATCACCAGCCACGAGATGCCGTTAATCATGCCAGCGTAGCGCAACAGAGGCAAGTCGAGCCACCCAGTGCGCCGCGGACGTCCCGTAACCGCCCCAAACTCATTGCCTCGCTTGCGCAACTGTTCGCCTGCGGGGCCCTTGTCCTCGCTGGGAAACGGACCTTCGCCCACGCGCGTGCAGTATGCTTTCGTGAGTCCGATCACCGAGTCAATTGCATTCGGCGCCACGCCGGTGCCGATTGCTGCGCCTCCTGAAGTTGCGCTCGAAGAAGTCACGAAGGGGTAAGTGCCGTGATCAATGTCGAGCATCGTACCCTGCGCGCCTTCAAACAAAATCGCCTCGCCCCCAGCCAGCGCCTGGTTGAGCAGGACTGCCGTGTCACAGACGAAGGGCGCGATCTTTTCGGCCGCTGCAGCGTACTCGGCATACATTTTGTCAGCGTCGAGCGGTTCCGAATTAAACAAGGCGTGCGCGATCATGTTTTTCTCGTGCACGGCGTTCGCGATGTGCTTCTTCAGAAGTTGAAGATCGAGCAGATCGGCTACGCGCAGGCCGCGGCGTCCCATCTTGTCTTCATAAGCCGGACCGATCCCGCGGGATGTGGTGCCAATCTTCACGCGGCCGGGAGCATTCTCCGCCGCCAGTTCAATCATGCGATGGTAGGGCAGAATCACCTGGGCGCGATTCGAGACAAATAGATTTCCGTCGACTTTCACGCCCGCCTCGCGCAGCGCACCCACTTCCTTCAGAAAGGCCATGGGATCGAGCACCACGCCGTTGCCGATTACGCTGCGGCACGCCGCTCGCAACACTCCGCAGGGAACAAGTTGCAGCACGAACTTCTTGCCGTTGATGATGACGGTGTGGCCGGCGTTATGGCCGCCGGCATATCGCGCAACAACGGAAAAGCTCTCCGACAACACGTCGACGATCTTTCCCTTGCCCTCGTCGCCCCACTGGGCGCCGACAATTACCGCGGTCTTGCCTCGTTTCAATGCCAGCTCCGGTACAGGGATTCGGACGCAAAGTTGCGCCGCACATACGTGTGAAACACCAGGGGTCGCACACGCCTTGCCGCGGATACTTGAAAGACTAACTGGGATGAAGGCGAGAAGATGTGTACTCAGTATCTTATCGCGCCCGCGCGGCGGATAGCAACGCTGGGCCCGAGGCGGACGGTGAGATCCTGCCCAGAGATTGCCGAAGGCCGGCTGTCCCACACCTGCGTCTTTGAACCGAAGACCTTCAAGTAAGGGTCCACAAGGACATTCTCCGTCCCGAAACAAAGAAAGAGGGCGCCGGGGCCAGCGTTAAGTAGCCCGGCGTCGCCCTTCTCTTACGGGCCCGGTTGCATTAGGGAGCTGTGACGCCGCGCCCTCCGCGCGTGCAAAGTGTATATCGTTAAGCGTGCACCCCCAGTCAGCCTTGGATTTCAGAGTTGAGACGTGAGATCCCATCGCTTCAGCACGACGATGAAGTGTACCGATTAAAAGAGCGCCATGCTCCGTCAGAAGTCAGTGGCAACGAATTAAGAAGGCTTCGTCTCCTAGCGATCCAAAAAGAACCGCCGAGACTTAATACTTATACGCAGAGAATCCAATGATAGAAGTCAGAAAGGCTTTCGCACTCGGGCGGCAGCCTACTTGATTTCGCGCAAGCGGCCGTTGCTCACGTCGTA
>JAUTWY010000575.1 GCA_030838305.1 Acidobacteriaceae bacterium | reverse complement strand
GCAGGCAGCGTAAGCCGTAGGCGCGGCACTGCGGCTTGAGTAGAGATTTCGTTCCGCAGAACAATTTGCGTCGCGGAACTTAAGCCACAATCGTTGTGCTGCTTGCAAATCCTTTTGCTCGTCTGGGTGCGTATTCCGGGGCATGTGAATACCGATTCCGGGGCGATGTGAATAAAGATTCCAGGAGGATGTGAATAAGGATTCCGGGCATGTGAATAGAGATTCCGGGGATGTGAATAATCCGAACCGCGATGAAAGAGGCTGGTTGGAACCGGGATTGATATTGACGTTTCTGGATCAAGCTTTCTGAGTAGGAGCGGAAAGCGGTGCTGGACAAACCAATGGGGATTTCTCCTCTGTGTAGAGGAGAGACCGAATGTCCCAGAAGGCTCTGTCCATGCGAAAAATCAAAGAAGTGTTGCGTTTGCGGTACGATCTTGGCCTGCTGCAGAACGAGATCGCCCGTAGTTGTTCCATCGGCCAAGCCAGCGTTCATCGTTATCTAGAACGGGCTTCGGCGGCGGGTCTGAGTTGGCCTCTGCCCGAGGATTGGGACGATCGCCGACTGAATGAATTGCTTTTTCCCGCGGCACCGTCGGGTGGCAGTCCATCGGTCCGGGGGCCGGTCGACTTCGGCGCCATCCATCACCAACTGCAAAGCAACAAGTATGTGACGTTGCAACTGCTCTGGGAAGAGTATCGCCAGAGCCAGCCCGAGGGATATCGCTACAGTCGCTTCTGCGAGTTGTACCGGCGATGGCACCGGAAGCAAGACGTGGTTCTACGCCAGGAGCACCGTGCTGGCGAGAAGATGTTTGTCGATTGGGCCGGTGCCAGCATTCCGATTTACGATCGCGAAACGGGTGTGGCCCAACCGGCCTCGCTGTTCGTAGCTGTACTAGGCGCCAGTTCCTTCGCCTTTGCGCGAGCCACACTCAGCCAGGACCTTTCCCACTGGATCGAGTGTCACGTCCTGGCCTTCGAGTTCTTCCAGGGCACCAGTAAGTTAATCGTCCCCGACAATCCCCGCACCGGCGTCACTCGTGCCTGCCGCTATGAGCCCGACCTGAATCGCACCTACCTGGAGATGGCACAGTTTTACGGCGTCGCCATTATGCCGGCGCGGCCCTATAAGCCTCGCGATAAAGCGAAAGTGGAAGCTGCTGTGCTCCTGTCAGAACGCTGGCTCATTGCCGTACTGCGCCACGATAAGTTCTTCTCTGTCGCCGATCTCAACCAAGCCATCGCGAAACTCCTGGAGCGCATGAATCAGCGTCCTTTCCGCAAGCGGGAAGGGAGTCGGGCCTCGCTCTATGCCGCCCTGGATCGACCCGCGTTGCAGCCGCTTCCGGCCGAGCGCTATGTCATGGCCGAGTGGAAGACGGTGCGGGTGAACATCGACTACCACATCGAGGTCGATCGCCACTATTACAGCGTTCCCTACTTGCTGGTCGGCGAACAGCTCGAAGCCCGTTTCACCGCCCACACCGTGGAGATGTTCCATCGTGGAAAACGCGTGGCGTCGCACGTGCGCAACTTCACTGCCTATCACCACAGCACGGTGCACGAGCACATGCCCAAGAGCCATCAGGCTCATCTGGAGTGGACCCCCTCACGGTTGATTCATTGGGGAGAGAGCGTGGGCGAGGCCACGGCCCAAGTCATTCGCACGATCCTGAACAACAAACCGCATCCGGAGATGGGTTATCGCGCCTGTCTGGGCATTTTCCGGCTGGCCAAGACCTATTCCAACCCTCGGCTGGAAGCGGCATGCCGACGCGCCCTCGCAGCACAGGCCTGTTCCTATCCCAGCCTGGAGTCGATCCTGAAACGAGGCCTGGACGGACAACCGACCCTGGCGCAGGAACCGGAACGCACCAGCCCACAGCATGAAAATCTCCGCGGCGGTCACTACTATCAATCCCCCACCAAGCTGGTGCAATAAAAACCAATTTAGGAGGCAACGAACATGTTGAATCAACCCACGATCGAGAAACTACACACCATGAAAATGCACGGGATGGCCGATGCCTTCCGCGCTCAACTGGAAACCACCGAGTCGCACCAACTCAGTTTCGAAGAACGTTTTGCCCTGTTGGTCGATCAACAATGGCTGTGGAAAGAGAATCGGGCCCTGGGGCGCCGTCTGCGCTGTGCCAAGTTGAAACAACGCGCCGTGATCGAGGATGTCAACTACCAACATCCCCGCCAACTGGATCGCAGGCTCTTGCGTACGCTGGCCAGCAGCGAATGGGTGCGCCAGAAACTCAATCTGGTGTTCACCGGTCCCACGGGTATCGGCAAAAGCTGGCTGGCGTGTGCCTTGGCGCAGAAAGCATGCCGGGAGGGATTCTCGGTTCTGCATAAGAAAACCAGCGAGTTATTTCGGGAACTGGCCATAGCCCAGGCCGATGGCAGCATGGGCCGGATGCTGCTCCGGCTGGCGCAGATCGATGTGCTGTTGCTCGACGACTTTGCCATGGCGCCCCTGAAGGACAGTGAGCGCCGCGACTTTCTCGAGGTCTGTGACGACCGCTATCAGCACCGCTCCATGATTCTGACCTCACAGATGCCGGTGACCCATTGGCACGAACAGATCGGCGATCCCACCGTTGCCGACAGCATCCTCGACCGGTTGCTGCACAACGCCTACCGCATAGAACTCAAGGGCGAGTCCATACGCAAGACGCTCGGTCGCAAGCCCGACCAGGAGGATGGCCAATGAGTGGAGAAACTCGTTTCCAACTGAAGCAGCCGACCGGCTGGTTTGCCGCCGGCCGGGAAGTTCGCTGCGCCCTCGAACTGCTTTCCGACGCAACTTTCAAACTGTTTGTCTGGCTTTGCTTACACGCCGAGCGGGGCAGAGGCGCTCTGTCGGCTACACCGGCAGAGTTGGCTAGGGCGCTGGGTAGAAAGGAAAGCGACATGCATCTTGCCCTCGAAGAACTAGAGCGGCAGGGTGTCTGCACCCTGAGAGCAGACGGAGTCATCGAGATCAGGGATCGCTTCTGGCCTTATCAGCGCGAGTACGATTCCGCTGCCAGCGACGAATCACGACGCTATGTGGAAGAAGTCAAACACCGCTTTCTCCAGCGCCGCTGCGTCCAGAGTAGTTTTACGGCCGCCGATGAGAAACTGGCTCTGGCGCTCCATCATCGCGGGGTCTCGCTACTCCACGTCGAGCGTGCCATTTTGCTGGGCGCCCTGCGCAAGTACGCCTCGGTCCGCCAGAACGGTGGCGGCACGCCGATCAGCAGCTTGCACTACTTCGCCGACCTCTTCGAAGAAGTCCAACAAGAGATACCGACTCAGTACTGGACCTATGTCGCCCACAAGGTGAACACATTCGAGCAAACTGAGCTTCGGGCTATCCCAGGCCGGACTTTGGAAAAGTGAAATGCGACGAAGAGAGACAAAACCAGGGATGCTGTGGGTCGACCGAGTCGGAGATCGTCGCTCTCGGGCGATCCTGGCGCGATATTTTGCCGAAAACAACCGCGACAGGCACAACAACGACGAAAACGAGCCAGCACCGAGAACTGGTTTCACAAGAGCAACTGAGAGACGAAACAATGTCAAAAAAGGAAACGAAACAATACTAAATATGAATCGTGCACCTTGATTAATCTCGAAGGTGTCGGGCATGATTGTAATCCCAGCGTCGCTGCGCTCCGACTTTATTCACATGACCGGAATGACCATTCACATCGCGCTGGAATCGACCATCCACATCGTCGGAATACGCAAATGAGAGACAGCGGATCTAGGTTCGCCTTCCTTTTCGATTCATTCAGGACGTTCTTCGCCTCATCTGTTCTGCCAGCCATCGCTAAGATTAGGCTGTGCAGCGCTCCACCATAAGGGCGGTCCCCATGAAGGCTCGCCACTTTTTCACATGTCAGAAGGCTCTCTTTAAACATTCCCTTCGAAGCATAGACCTGTGCGAGCATTATGTGTGCAAATACGAAATAGGGGTCGAGTTCCAGAGTTTTTTCTAGTTGCTCGAACGCGAGGTTGTAGTGGCCCGTGTCGAAGAGCCGCTGCGCCAGCTTGAAGTTTAGGCCCACGGAGAGAGGATCGAGCTCCACCCCAAGTTGTGCCTCGGTAACAGACGCTTGGTGCCGTCCCGTGACGAGCAACAAGTCGCTCCACACCGAATGGGCCCACGCAAAGTTTGGGCCTAATTCAAGAGCTCGCTTGCAGGCCTGCTCAGCACCACGCCAGTCCCACTCATAGTCCAGCCGCACACCAGCTAGCGAGGTGTACGCCTCAGCGAGCGATTCGTTCATCTCCAAGGCTTTCACTGCGGCCGACTTGGCTTTGGGAAACGCCGCCGCTGGTGGAAGGATGCCGAAGATACCAAGCAGCGAGTACACCACGGATAACGCCGCGTATGCCGCTCCGTAGCTTGGATCCGCTTCAATCGCCCGCCACGCGTATTCCATTCCTTTCTGCAAGCCGTCCGGTGTCCATTTGTTGAGGTGATACTTGCTCTTCAGCAAGAA
>JAUTWY010000573.1 GCA_030838305.1 Acidobacteriaceae bacterium | reverse complement strand
TGAGCAGTGAGCAGTGAGCAGTGAGCAGTGATGAGTGGCTAATGGCCAGTGGCTTCGTCATCTAAGCCTCCTCTGCGCCGCCTCGGCCTGAGCACTGACTACTGACCACTGCTCAGCTCACGGCTTTTTATGCGACGCAAAGCCATCATCGTCCTCGCCATCAGCTTCATGGTCACCGTGATGGTCACGGCGTTCTCGTATCTTTATATTTCGCAGATTCTTCGGCAGCGCATTACCAGTGCCTACGAAAGCGCCAACCGCCTGACCCAGCAGCTGGCTTACTTTGCTGAAAATGATCTTCCGGACCTGAGCAGCACGCGCATCGACACCAACGATCCGGCGGCTGTGCGGCGCGCCCTCGCCGACTACCTGCCGATGGATACGAATCTTCTGAACAACCTCGAATCGGAGGTCGCGCTGTGGCCGTTTATCTACGACGCGTCGGTGCTGGATTCGAACGGCAAGGCGCTATTGCACACCAATCCGCAGCTGGTGGGCAAGCAGGTTGCCCCGCGGCCGGATTTTCATTCGGTTACAACCGCTCGCTTCCGCGAACAGCTTCGCCTGGTCTATAGTCCCGCCGCCGTTTACGATGTGAGTTTTCCGCTGCAGTTGAACGGCGCGCCTTTCGGCAAAATCCACATCGGTGTTTCCACGGTTTTTCTGCAGAGTGAAATCACTCCGCGCCTGATGCATGCGATTTACTTTTCAATCGCATCGATTTTCATTTCTCTCCTGCTGGCTGCCGGCATCTCCAATATCGCTTTGGGTCCGCTCAAGGAGATCAGCCGCAATCTGGACAGCGTCACTCTGGGTGGCACCGAGGAATTCTCGGGAAGCGACTCCGAACACGACGAATTCGGATTGGTCTCGCTCAAGATCGCCAACCTGGGCCGGCAAATACGCGATAGCCGGGAAATTTTTTCGGCGCTCAAAGACAACGTGGACCAGCTCATGTCCACGTTGCAAGACGGCTTGATGCTGTTCACCCGAGATTCGCGTGTGGTGCTGGTGAGCGCGCCGGTAGAACGCTTTCTCGGCACGCCTCGCGGAGAACTGCTGGGCAGAACCGCAAGGGACGTATTCTCGGGCGGGACGCCGCTTGCAGCTACGGTGCTGGACGCATTCGAACGAAGGCGTCCACTTTCGCAACGCGAGTTTGTCGCCGCCGCGGGGAGGCGCGTCCAGGTCTCTCTGGATTTCGTTCAGGAGAAAAGCACGCAGATCGGCGCACTGTTGATTATGCGCGATGCCGAGTCGGTGCGCCGCATTGGAGACGAAATCGAGATGTCCCGCCGCCTCTCTGCCAGCGGACGCGTAACTGGCGGCGTCGCCCACGAGGTGAAGAACCCTATCAATGCCATCGTTCTTCACTTACAGCTTTTGCAGAACAAACTGGCGCAACTCGACCCGGATACGCGCCGCCACATGGACATTATCGGGAGCGAAATTCACCGGCTCGACCGGGTGGTGCAGACGCTGGTGGACTTCATGCGGGCTCGTGAACTGCATTTGGTGGAGGTGGACTTCCGGAGCTTGCTCGACGATGTAGCGGTGCTCGCAGCGCCGGAGGCGGAGCAGCATGGCGTCCACGTCAAGCGAGTTGTATTCGCCGAGCCGCTGGTCATCAAGGCGGACCTCGACTTGATGAAGCAGGCGCTTCTCAACGTGGTGATCAATGGCATCCAATCGATGTCGCAGGGTGGGCAGCTTACGATCTCGGCGCATCGCGAGGAGAACGCTGTGGTGGCCGAGATCAGCGATCAAGGCTCGGGCATCCCTCAAGATGTGCAGGATAAAGTTTTTGAGCTTTACTTCACCACCAAGAAAGAAGGCAATGGCATCGGCCTGGCGCAAACTTATCAAATCCTGCAATGGCATTATGGGTCGGTGGAATTTCAGTCGGCGGAAGGCGCGGGAACAACCTTCCGCTTCCGCGTGCCGCTCGCGGCCTCGAGCCTGGACGCAGAGGCCGATGCTATTGCCCAGTCAAATCCTGTAATTTCTTAATTTGGATTTGATGTTTTCCGATCGTCTTACAAGCGTAAGATTGAACAAATGCATCTGGCCGCAATTCTTACTATTTATTTGTTAAGCATGGGAAGCCCAGGTCCCGGGCGGTCGACGCCAGAGGTGCGCGGACAGGCGAGCCAGCAGTCCAGCAAGGCAACGACGGACCCTTCAACACCTCAAGCGACCCAGTCCCCTCAACCTGCACCCGCCAGCACCGGATCGACATCTACCGCGGCGACCCAAGCCAAGCCCGCCGCGCAATCAAAGCGGCGCAAGAAAAAGAGTGTTCCCTGCTCGACCTCTCCGGCTGCGCTGAATACAACGCCGGGCACTACCACAACCGCGGCAAGAGCCGGCACAGGGGCAAACCCGTGCCCTCCGCCCAAGAAGGTTGTCCGCAATGGAGGATCGGAGGAGCCATCGATCCAACTGGTCGGCGGCACCAATGCCGACCACGACTCGCAGCAACGTTCGACTGAACAACTCACGGCTGCCACGGACGATAACCTGAAGAAAGTCGCTGGACGCCAGCTCACGCCGACCCAGCAGGATATGGTGAACCAAGTAAAGCAGTTTATGGATCAATCCAAGGCTGCCGCTGCGTCGGGCAACCTGGAGCGCAGCCGCAATCTGGCCCAGAAAGCAAACTTGTTGTCGCAGGAGTTGCTGAAACCGTAGGAGGGCCAGCGATTTTTGTAGCGCGGGAAAGCCCTTATCTCAAAGGTGTTGAGTGAGGTATTAAGATGTGGAATGTCTGACCATGAGGAACCTGGAGCGCCATCCTGGAATCTCTATCCATCGCATGGCCATTGGCGGCGGCATCATGAGCGCTTTGTTTGCGATCGGGACCGTCCTCATCTTTGTGATTGGCATTCCGCTCGGCCCTTGGTTTCTCCTGGCCAGTGCATTACTTGGAGCCGCCATAGCGGCCGGGCTGTATGTTTGGCACAATAACCACCCCGTTGAAATAGCCGATCTTCACCATCCGCTCCGGTCCGCCGAGAACGATGACAACAGTTGATCACCGCGCGGTCTTGGTTTCCTCCACAGTCTGACCGCGAAAGTGCGTCTCGTAATCGAGAAACCTGCGACAGTTTGAGCGGTGCCTTCGAAGCGAGTTCAAACTACAGTCAAGGTTGCCAGCTTCGCTGGTTAAGCTCCGCTCTTAGAGGAGTCAGTTGCTCACTCGGCTGGTGATAACCTTGCAAAATGCCTCGCGATCCTGATGCGGTACCCCATTCCCCCAAATCTGGTCGGTCCCTTGCGACAGTTGTGTTTGCTCTCATCCTCGGGCTGTTCATAGGAATACTCTGTATCGGCTCGATTGGGTGGTTGCTGTTGTCGCGAGATTCCGGGCGAACTTTGTTGAGCCATATGTGGTCGGCGGTGACAGGCCGAACCCTCACTATCGATGTAAGCCAGCCCACTGTGGTCGATCGCATCCAGCGGCTGCAACGGCTGGAAACCGTGGTTTATACCATGGACAAGCTGGTGACCGGTGCGAAAGAGAACTCCCTCTTCCCGGATTTTCTGGCCGGAGATCGCCTCTTGATGATGGTGCATGGTGAGGTTATCGCCGGGATTGATTTCTCGAACCTGAAACCCGGCGACGTCAGAGTAGATGGCAAGCACATACGCTTGCGTCTTCCCGCCTCGCAAGTGTTCAACACCCGGATCGACAGCGCGAGGACCCGGGTGTATTCCAGACAAACCGGGCTGCTGGTATCCACAGACCCGAATCTGGAAACGCAAGTACGCGAGGAGGGCGAACGTCAGTTGCGAGGAGCCGCGTTGGCCGATGGCATTTTGCGCACCGCCCAACAGAATGGGGTTGCGACGATCAGCAGTCTCTTGCAAGGTTTGGGATTCGAGAAGATTGATTTCGACTAGCAGCCAAGATACAGCGGCTTAAGCCTCATCGCGCAATCTTGGCTTCATCCACAGTCTGGCCGCGAAAGTGCCTCTCGTAATCGAGAAACCAGATAACAAATGCAAACGCCAGCATGGGCAGAACTAGCCACGCCTTGATGGTGCCGAAGTCCGCCAGGATGGTTGCGGCTCCCACGACTGCTAAAACATTGCGGAGGGAATCAAGAGCGGCATCGCGATGAATGCCCTTGCCCCAGGCCACTCCGGCCTTCCAGATGTTGAATAGTTTTTTCACTTTACCCTCGCCTTCGCAGACTGGACTACGGCCGTCGCTCATTATTCGGCACCACGACTCCACCTGCGATCTTCGGAATACCGAAATGCCCGCTGAGATGAGAAAGGTCAATCGGGCTGATGGAACCGGACACCACGATGAAGTTAACTTCATTCGCCTGGGCAAGAAGAATTGCGACATTACTGACCGCATTGTTCTCCCAGCGGACCCAGAGATCGCTCACACCCTGGCCTTCTCCCTTGTCTTGCTTGTTCACGAACCGTTTCCAACCTGCGGCGCGGTACTCCTCGTTCACGGAACTCAAAGCGTTCGGATCATATTGCCATGCTCCCGGGAAACGGTATCTGTGCACCGAGATGCCGCTCACGCCTGCGATCACGCGGCGCAGGTCCTCGTTGTCCGGGTCCAACTTGGAGGCGAGCACCAGCATCGAGTGGTCGAATGTGAATTCGCTTTTCGAGGACGCGCTTTGCTGGAGGGTTTCGATTCCCTGAGGAATCCAGGCTTGCTGCTGCGCGGGGGAAGGTTTGACTGCGAAAATCGCGAGTACGATTACAGGGAAAACTTGGGTCAGCTTCATGGAGGGCCTCTAGAGTTAGACGAGATTCTGCCCAGTCGGTGAGTCAGAACCCCTTTGCCGGTAAGAACCCGCTTCGACAAAATTAGTTGTGTCGAACTGCCGGCACTGAGTAAGGCTTGTCGGTGCTACAGAAGCTCGCCCTTCAATTCCTCTGGAATTCGTTCTTTATGCCTCCGATACACAGGGTACAGAAAGTTCTGGCCTAGCTCCCAAGACACAGCGGTATTCGCTGAGATAAATTTCCTGTACTCGTCAGCCGGTTCCTTTTCTTTCGATTTGCGGAGCAGCCCTGTAAGACGTCGTTCGAAGTCCGAAACAGCTTTTAGCAACTCATCCGCCAGTTCAGCGCTGGAGAACAAATTGTCTCGAGATTCCGAGGACCTACGAATTTCACTGGGCGGATCGCCGTTTCCGTTCGGTAACACTCGTAGCTCCACAACATCGCCAATTTCCAAATTCAGGGTTGGCCAGTTCAAATGTACAGTCTCCGTTTCCTCTGTCTGCATGCCACTAATTCTTACATCCTTCTTGTCCCCATTCTCTTTGGGACGATCGTTCATATTGAGGTGAGCGCTCAGGTAGCCCTGACCAGGCAAAGAGGCAACGATAGGGGCGGCCCATTTACAGACAAGGAAAGGCGCATATT
>JAUTWY010000569.1 GCA_030838305.1 Acidobacteriaceae bacterium | reverse complement strand
CTTGTCGGCATAGCCGCCGGCTTCGAGCACGCGATGGCAGGGCACGATGATCACAAACGGGTTGCGGGCAAGCGCCTGCGCCACCGAATGCACCGCGCCCGAAAACTTCAGTTTGGCGGCGACCTCGTCATAGGTGCGGGTCTCGCCGCGTGGGATCGTCCGCGTGAACGCGTAAACGCGCGCATTGAAGGCATGTATGCCGCTCATATCGAGCACGACCTCGGAGAGATCGGCGCCCTCGCCGCGGAGTAACGCGGCGACTCCATCGATCGCCATTTCGACATTGGGCGGCGGACGGAGTTCGCGGGCCTCGGGATAGAGACGGAACAGGCGTCGGCGGGTTTCGATTTCGCGCGCTTCAGGCAATTGCACGCCGACAATGCCGGAACCGCCCCATGCGATGCCGCAGCGGCCGATTGCCGTATCGAAAATGGTGTACCCACGCCCCGCCATCACGCTCCCCGCCCAAGCGCGATCATAGCACCGTAAAGAACGGACGCACCTTAAAACTTCTGATTTGGAACATTTTTCAGTACGGAGCCTTCCGACGCGCGGCGCGGATCAGCGCGACAAGTGCTGCGCGTTTTTATTAGGTGTGATCGGTTGTCAGCAAGATCAGGTTGTGAGACGCTGGGACCACAACATCAGGGAAAAGAAAACGATGGTTGACGAAGTTGAATTTGCCCAGCCACTTTCAATTCGGGAACCCGAGGTCACCACGATGGGGGACTACAACGCACGGACAGCGCTCGTACGACGAAATAAGCATCCTGCTCGGACGTCGTGATCAGTTCAGTACACGCGCAAGACCGTTAGGTCAGGGCCGCTATAAACGGTCGGATACGTTCGGGAATAGTCAGCTTGCTGCCCATCCTCTGGGCGCCACTTGAAGAACCATTCCGAGGGGGAAGCGATGACAACGTATTTGATCTTAGCGGCGGCGAGTTGACTCTGCTGGGTCAGGAGATTTTGTGTTTCCAAACGATCTCGGAGCGTGACGGCCACGTCGCGCGAGGTTTCGCCCTGAACAATCGGTCGGTCATGACACATTTGCTGAAGCATATAAGCATTGCTCGCTTCATAACCGCCGGGCAGGTTCAGAATACCAAAACCCCGCTCGGGATCGTTGCGGATAAGCGCGAGGCCCGGGGGGCACGACACTGGGGTGATGTCCAAGTGAAACGGATAGAAATCGAGCACTATCAACGCCGCCACGGCAACCAATGCCCACCGGACCGAGAGTTTGTGTCGATGCGGCCAGACGAAGGAGGCTGCGAGGCCTATGCCGATTGCCAGGAATAAATACACGAAAACAATTGCCCGCGACGGGCTCCTCACGTTGCCGAAGAATGGAAGCTCGGAAAGCAATGCATCGGGCATGGCAATAGTGCGTTTCCCAAGCACGTGGAGGGAGGCACCACTCGCAAAGACACAGAATACTGCCATGCCGCTCAGGACATAACTCAGCAGTCCGCTATCCTTTTGTTTAGCGCAGAGGCATAGCCATGCCATCACTACAAGATTGGCAAGACCAAGATATACAGTAGATTCCCAAGGATTGCCGGTCAGTTGCCAATAGAAATTCGTCGTCAGGCCCCCAAGTAGATGAACCGGAGGAAAGACGACGTAGCCGGCAACGTCCGCGACATAGTGATCGACACCCCCCATATAAACCGAAGTGGGCCCCATCGCCGCTTTGACCATCGGAACCAGCAGCGGCGATAGTACAACGACGACGCCAGCTAGGGAGGCGACCGGGGTGAGCAGGCTCCATCCACTGGGCAAAGCACGCTCACGGATGACGGTGTAGACCGTATGAAAAGCTATAAAATAAGCGATATAGAAAAGATAGTACCAGCAAGAAAGGGCGCTTAATGCATAGAAGGCAATCGCCAACCCCAACCAAATTATGCGTCTTCTTTCTATGGCAACAAGATACGAGAGCACAAAAAATGGAATAAATTCAATTGATGAAACATGAGCATGATGCATCACGTGGGCAACATGGGAGGGATTGAAAGCGAATACAAAGCCGCCCGCTAGCGCCCCAGCCTCATTGTGCGTGAAATGCCGAACCAGATAAAATGCCCCAACACCAGCCAAGGGAAAAGAGATCAGCAGACTGATATTTTGTAGGAAGAGCAAGGACGGCAACTCTGTGCCGATAACCTTGGACAACAGCGCTATGGCAAAGACTTTCGGATAGGCAAAGGAATGATAAAATAGGGGCGTACCTTCTGGAAATCGTATCATATTAGTAAAAAAAATCCGTCTGGCTTCATCGCAACGCTGGCATACCAAGTGTTCCAGAAATCCTGCATGTTATCTTCTGGCGGCCCCATCAGTGCCGAATGCAGGAGTGGCATCCATTGCCAAAATAGAATCGCCGTCATTGCAGCAAACAAGGCAAAAAGGACAACGAACGTCACGAGGGGTTCAGCGCATCGGCTGGTTCTCGGCAATCGTCACCTTGTTTGACTGTGTGAGGGCATGGCAGCGGTGGGTTGCACCGAAGGACGATCAGATAGACCGCATACTGTCCGACAAAAAATCTGCGGTCAAAGACTGGTTAAAGATTGACGGGCTAACAACCGGGTATTTGATGGCAGCTACCGCCTAGCGCCGTTCCGAGCGCGCGACCGCTAAGCGGCCTCAAGAGCTTGCCCCCTCTGTGTGGCGCGTCTAGATTGCCGTGCGGCTCTTCGGTGATGCAGGATCACAAGGCAGGTCGGCAGCCGGCAACACAATTTCCGGCGAATATGTGCTAAGTCATTGAAATGCGGGCGTCGTCTAGTGGCAAGGCAGCAGCTTGCCAAGCTCACGGAGGAAATGGCCAAGCTCGGAGCGATCGAGGCACAAATGAAGGCCTCGGCCGACGGCCAGATCTCCCTCACCGATCCTGATTCAAGATCGATGGCAACAAGTGGCCGCGGTTCAGGTGTTGTTGGCTACAATGTTCAAGTCGTCGTCGACACGAACCATCACCTAATCATCGCCCATGAGTTGGGGAAACAGAATCGATCGCGCAGGCTGAGCCACACTAGACCAATCGGTCTACGAGAGAGGAGAGAGGCCTGCGGCTGGCGGCCTTGCCCGAGGGCTGAGAAGAACGAACGCTCAGTCTGCAGTTACTTCCGGATCTGTGCCCTTTCCCGACCTCCCGTGAGCTCTGCTCTTGCGTCGGCTGCTGATGGAAAGGCGGACTATGTTCGCCCGATCGGGCACAGCCGAGTCTGACCTATTGCGGAAGTGGTCGGGGTTGAGGACGGGCGCCATAAACCTTCGTATCGTTCCGTGAACCCCTTTAGATACCCGACGTTTACCTACGTTCAATTGAGCCGCTGATCGCAATCGTCTTAGGCTGAATGCGTTGCAAGAGCGCACAGGCTGATGAAGTGCGACGCTGAAAAAAGGATGATCGACGAACAGCGACGATAATGCCAAGAGGAGACTGCAATGCTGAACTGCTCCGAAAGTCTTAGATCTGGCAGAGCCGCGCGATGCGCAGTCTGTGATGGCACGTTTGGTCTCGTCCGGTACTACTCGCGGCGAACCCCCCTTTGTTCCAAGAAGTGCGTCGATCGCTTCAGGGCTCGCCGGGCAAGTGACTGCAATTGGCTGGGCTGGCTCCAAATCGCCTTAGACCAGGCGCCTGAGAACCGCGCGAGGGCACTATGACGTTCCAGATCTCACAACGAGGCAGGGAATACCTTGCCGACGACTACCGGCAGCGAGCTGAGAAAGCTTCGCATGTTGATGCGGCCAAAGCATTCGCTCGATCGGCTGCTAACGCTGAAGGCGAGGGGTGTACATCACCTGATGAGCAGCTTCACAGCCCAACCTGCGGGAGAAATGCCTAGTGGCGTTGGGATGCTCGGCGCGCGGCCCGGTCACGAGCTTTTTATCCCTTCGTTACCGCCTGAGAGCTTCAAAGTTGGAGCTGATATCCTAGATTAATATGGAATGATTGGCGTCATCTCATAGCGGACTCGTTCTTTAACTGCGGACTCCTTCTCTAACTAATGTTTGGAGCGAATATGGGCGAAGTTCTTCGATTTGTCCCAAAGTCTGAGCGCGAGCGAGCCCGCCTAATTCGAGAGGGCCGCGCGATATATGACAGCATCTTCCCGCC
>JAUTWY010000558.1 GCA_030838305.1 Acidobacteriaceae bacterium | reverse complement strand
GCCCGATGCCGGATGGATCCGTACCATCCATCACGGCTTGCCAGAGCGCCTTTTGATGCCACAGCCGGTTAGGCCGGCTTACTTTGCTTTCCTCGGACGCATTTCGCCGGAAAAGGGTGTTGACCGGGCGATCCGGATAGCCAAGCGGTGTGGGGTGCCGTTGAAGATCGCGGCCAAGATCGATGCCGTCGACCGCGACTATTTCGAATCCGAAATCCGCAAGCTGCTGGCGCCGCCCGACGTGGAATATATTGGCGAGATCAGCGATGGCGAAAAATCGAGCTTTCTCAGCGGTGCCATTGCACTGCTTGCGCCGATTGCCTGGCCCGAGCCGTTCGGATTGGTATTGATTGAAGCAATGGCCTGCGGAACGCCTGTCATCGGATTCAACAGGGGTTCTGTCCCCGAAATCATCGAAGATGGGCTGACTGGGTTCGTTGTGGAAGACGAGAAGGAGGCCCTTGTCGCCACCGACCGACTATCGGGGCTCCCTCGCGGTGCAATTCGGCGGCGCTTTGAGGAGCGGTTCACCGCACGACGGATGGCGCGCGAATACCTTGCCGTCTATCGCAACCTAATCGAATTTGAAGCCCTGCGTTCTCGAAAGCCCGTTGCTCGGGCATCGTTCCGCTGACCGCCAGATTACGGCATCACTTGACTTGGCTTCCAGCCGAAGGGGAGCCGAGGTGCCGATATTATAGCCGACCAAAGTTAAGTGGGTCAGCTGGCCATCAGTGTTTAACCGCCAAGGCGCAGTGCATCAGACGCTATTTGCTGCAGTGCATCAGTCCGGTTTTGGCACTCAGCAGCCTATAGCCAATGCAGCGGCATGTCCGCAGCCGGCGAAAGGATTGCGGCCAAGCTCAATGAGCGCAATGTCCGCACGGCGTGCGGCGGGACGTGGACGCATGTGCAGGTGGGGCGATCCTCCGCCCTTTCGACGCAAGCGTGCCCGCGTGAAGCGCAGGAGGCAGTGATGGCTACTTGGGTGAAGGTAACTACCGAGAGCGGAGAAACGGTCTACGTGAACCTTGATCAGGTGGCCAGAATAGACCGCCGTTCGGGGTTCACTTATACCACGATTCGGTTCGGGGACTCGCGATTAGACGCTGCAGTGACCGAAACTCCTGAAGAGGTATTTCGGCTCCAGAAGCTCACGTAGCTGTCATTCTTTGCCCTCCGGCTTACGCACCAGCCGCACGACAACATTACGCTTGGCGCCACTACTACCCGTTTGGCAGCCCGAAACGATCGCTGTCATTAGCGCGTGGAGCATTGTTGGCGATTGCTGTCCTAGTGCCCACCAAAAGTCCTCCGCGCAATCCCCGGAATAGGCGTCGAGAGCGTCGGCTAGTGCCTTGCGCTTGTCGGGGGCGCAATGCTTTAGCGCATCTTCGAGCGCATCGAGTACGCTAAGGAGCAGTGTAGGTTTGTCACTCATGCTGCACTCCTCACAGCCAGCCGCCCTTTCGAGGACGCAAGCGCAGCCGCCCTATGAAGGAAGAAGAACGTAACTAACGATCGCCACGACCGCCAAGAACAAGAGAAGCGCGATAATGTAACTGTGAATACGCATATTCTCACCCGGAGCAATTGACCATTCGCCTGAGGGCGCATCCTGCCAAGCGCCCCGACCCGCGGCGGTAACCACGGGCCGGGACTTGCCACCAGCACCAGGGTGAAGTGAAGGTGCCGATGACCGCTCTCGCAATAGCACGAATCCGCACAGCGCTCGCTCGGCTGCCAAGCGACGGGGCGTGAAGCTTGGAGGCGATCGCGGCGCTCGACTCACGGCTAAGGCACGCGCCGCCGGGAGAGCGGACGCAAGCGCCGCCGCCGTCGTCGCGTGAAACCGACGTGAGCTGCCAACTCCCAGCATCTCGGCAATGGTCTAACACTGAGTACAATGAATGGGTTAAAAGGGCGATTGACGTACCAATTCGGAGATGAGCCCGCAGGCCTCGCGGGACCCGACACACGCGCCTCAGCCATCAGTGAAGCAAAGGAGCACGGCCCGCATTTCCGGAGTGAATAATGATGAATGTTCGAACGATCGCTATCGCGATCAGCGTTTCGGGGATCTGCTTTTCTGGAGCGTACTCTTCCTCTGATATGCGGATGCCCAACATACCCGGACCGAAAGGGCCACAGGCGGACCCAGAAACCTGCGTTGGCGAAGATGTCGGTAATAGCTTTTGGTCGTATGGGACGACCGCGCCAGCAACCGGATCTGGACCCCCTACACAAGCAGTTTCTTGTATCGCATTGCCTAAAGCGCGGATTGGCGAGCTCAAAAAAATCAAATGCGAAGTATCACAACAGCAACAGCACGTTCCGCATCGGTGCATAAGTTGGGGCTTAACGAGTAAATGCAACATTGATCTATTCGCAGCGTACTATCCCTTTTGGATAGATAACCGCGACGGGAGTTGGCAGTACTGTGTCACTGCCCTCAATGGTCACATCAAGAATGAACGGTACTGGCACGTATATGGAAACTGAGGATCGGCCCGGCGCGGCCCACACTCAGTGGCTAGGCGCCAAAGCGAGCTATCGCCGAATGTTGGTGAACTTTACTCCAAGGATGACTTTCGGCAACTGGTTATAGCCATCGAGACGACGCCAGCTTTTTTCGGCGGCCTCAGTGAGCTTGAAGATCATCGCCAGCGCGGTCTTGTTCGAGAGACATCCCTTGGATCGCACGGTCCGGTGGCGCACCGTCGCGAACGAGCTTTCGATGACATTGGTTGTACGCAGATGCTTCCAGTGTTCG
>JAUTWY010000548.1 GCA_030838305.1 Acidobacteriaceae bacterium | reverse complement strand
CCTCGTCGTTGCGAACGACGCGCTCTCCCAGCTGAGCTATAGCCCCACGCGGGATGGATTGCTGCTTGCCAATTTATTTTAGCAGCGTTCCTTTTATTTTAGCAGTGATCTCGACCCTGTGGCTTATTCGCACGGTTACCGGAGTTGAGACTTGTTGAGCCAAAAGGCCCTTGACGAACGCCCCGGCCGCGCGTCTAACCTAGTGTTAAGTATTAACGGCTGGGGTCTAAGAGATGTTTGCGCAATCGAATTCCGAGATATCAAGAAGACAGCGCAAGGTGTTGGCGGGTTCGCTGGCGTTACATGGCCTGCTATTCGCGTGGCTGCTGCATGCCCCGGAGCCTCAATTGCTCAACCCGACTTCGATTGCGTTGGGACGCAACGGCCGCGTGCTCGCTAAGGTTTATTGGCCGACCCAGTTGCCCGATGACAGTTCGACGAGTTCGTCCGACCGCGCAACGGAGGTTTATCGTCATCAGCGATTCGGACATGAAAGACTGACTTGGAAACGAATCCCCACGCCGGCGAAGCTGGCTCCGCCGAGCGTCCATCTTCCTCCATCCGGAGTTGAGGACGATGCAAAAGTAGCAACGCTTTCGCGCATGGGTCACGGAGCGACCGCGGGACTTCCCTACGGCACTCTGCCCGGAGGTCCGGTGTATGGCGATGAAATTCGCCCGGCTCTTCCAGTCACTACGTCCGATCCGGTTGCTTATCCTTGGGAATTACCACCGTCTGAGGGAAGAGTGGTGGTTGAGATTACGATTGATGAGCGCGGAGAAATTATTCGCAAGACTGTTCTCGAAAGTATGGGTTCAAAGCTCGACCAGAAAGTTCTGGCTGCACTCGAGAACTGGCACTTCCATCCCGCCACACACAACGGAGTCGCCATCGCCTCCAAGCAAGACGCCATCTTTCACTTCCACGCGCGCGGCTAGTCGAGAGCTTTCGCGCCCTTGTATGCTCTTGCCTCTTGGTGCAGCCGCTATAATTAATCTGTGACCGCTAACAGACTTGAACCCGTCGCTTCGGCGGATTTTCCTACTCGCTGGGGCAAGTTCCGGATCTACGGATTTCGCGCCAAGTCTGGCACTGGAAGCGATGAGGTCGAAGAAGCTGTCGCCCTCGTCATGGGCGATGTTCACTCAAGTCCTCCGCTGGTCCGCGTTCACTCGCAATGCCTTACCGGCGACGTTTTTCATTCGCTACGCTGCGATTGCCGGCAGCAGCTCGAGATGGCGCTCGCTATGATTCGCGACGAAGGCGCAGGAATCCTGATTTACGAACAGCAGGAGGGCCGGGGCATCGGCCTTATGGCGAAGCTGCAAGCTTATGCGCTGCAGGATGCTGGTCTGGACACGGTAGAGGCCAATGAGCGGTTGGGCTTCAAGGCCGACCAGCGGGACTTTGCGTTGCCCGGTGAGATGCTGAAGACGTTGGGCGTCACCAGAGTGCGGCTGCTCTCAAACAATCCTGACAAGGTCGAGGCTCTGCAGCGCTCAGGCATTGAAGTGGTGGAGCGGGTACCATGCGAAGTCACGCCCAGCCCCCATGCCGAAGAATACCTCAAGACCAAGAAAGAAAAGCTCGGGCATCTGTTTACTTCGTGAGGAGTGCCCGGACCGGTTTGCTCAATCCTCCTTTGCTCAACCCTTGAGGATCCTGCGCAGCTGAGTGCCGTGCTTGGAGGGCAGGTCTCGCAACGCAGAACGCGCCAAAGCAACATATACTTCGCGGACTCCCGGAAGGCTTCGCAGTACTATCAGGTGCTTCGCTATCGTATCTGTATCTCCCCGTGCGATGGGACCGCTAAACGATCCGGGCGCTCCCAGCCGCGCATAGTTCTCAAGGGTTTGCTTAAGAATGGGAAGCATTCTATGTCTCGCAGCCTTTCGGCTGACTCCGGCGGCAGCGGCGACGGCTTCACTTGCAGCCAGTAGTGCGGTCAAGAGAGGCGAGACAAACATTCCCCAAGCGTGATAAGGCCCCTTTTGCTGTTTGCGAATGGCGAAAGCACGTGCGCCCAAGGCCCCAACCATGGCGCGCGCAGCGCGCACCGCCTTTTTATCTCCCTCAATGGCGAAGGGAACTTCTTCGAACGGCGGACGCGACCCACGCACGAATGTCATCAGCGGATGTACAGAAGCGACCGCCGCTCCTTGCTTGCGCAGCACAGCAAGTACGTCGCTGGTTAAAGCGCCGCTGGAGTGCAGCGCGACTTTTCCTTTCCAATCGGCTGCTTCCAATAAAGACTGTGCCGCACCGGCAATTGCTCTATCAGGAACGCAAAACCAAACAACTTCACTTTGTATTCGTGCATGGGCGCCGGCAACGGCCATGGCGCCAACCTCGCGGGCCAGCCGCCGACCCCTCGGTACAGAATCTGCCCGGCTGCGGGAGATGATCAGGTCGATACTGTAGCCCGCCGCGCGTAGGGAGACGGCCAGCGCACCAGCAAGGTTTCCCGCACCAACAATCGCGACACGCGGTTTCTTCGGCCGCTTCACAGGCATGCCCGGCAGGATAGCAGAAGCATCCTCGAAGCCTCGCCTTACGGCGCTCAATTTCTTCGCGGAAGAACGGATTCGGGGGGTGGCTCAGTCTGCCAGTCGTGGCGAGGAAACCGTCGAGCTTTGCTCGACCGGACAGCCGAGGCGAGGCGCGGCTGTCCCCACACGAGCATATTCCAAATCGAACCACTGCTCGGATGGCAGACGGTGTGTCTTATTATGGTTGTCATGATTAGATCGCTGAAATCGAAGGCAAAGTCCGTTCAATCCAAGAAACGCTCTCGCACCAAGGCACGTTTGATTTCTTCCAGTACCGTCTATCGCGGCCCGGTCTTCTGTGTGACCACGGACGACGTCCAGGAGCCGGGAGGGGTGCGCGTGCGGCGCGACATTATTCATCACACCGGCTCCGTAGTGATTCTCGCGGTCGATGGAGCAGGTTCGACTGCGCGAGTGCTGATGGAGCGCCAATACCGGCACGCCGCGAAGGATTATCTATGGGAACTCCCTGCCGGACGCATTGATCCCGGGGAGAAGCCGTTGCCCGCAGCCAAGCGCGAACTGCTGGAGGAAACCGGCTATACCGCCACAAAGTGGCGGCGCATCCTTTACTTCTATGCCAGCCCAGGGTTTGTTGCCGAGACTATGTCTGTCTATTTGGCCACGGGCCTGCGCTCCGGCAAAGCCCAACCCGAGGACGACGAAGTGATCCAGATGCGTAGGGTCCCTCTTTCGACGGCTCTCCGGATGGTATTGCGCGGTACGATTCGCGACGCGAAAACGATCTCCTCAGTACTGTGGCTCGACCACCAATCTCGGGCAAAGAAGGGCTCAGCAAAGGTCCTGTAGGCATAGCCGCCAAACCAGCTGCCCACGCAACCATTTCGCCTTGACTCTCCATCCTAATCGCTACAAAATGCATCGTATGCGGGCACGTCTTTGGGCCCCCCAACTGAAAGACGTGCGGAAAGAGGGGGTTTCGCGTGGAACGTATGAAAGGAACGGTAAAGTGGTTCAATAACGCCAAAGGTTATGGATTCATCGGGCGCGCGGACGGGCCAGACGTTTTTGTGCACTACAGCGCGATCACTTCTGAGGGATACAAGAGCCTGCAAGAGGGCGATCCCGTGGAGTTTGAAATCACGGAAGGTCAAAAGGGCCCACAGGCGGCAAACGTGTCAAAGAGCGCTTGATCACTTTCTTCGGCTCGATTTTCTCCCGTCCGGCAATTGAGTCGTAGCCGGGTCTGCGGTTTTGTTTTCCGAGAAGCCCTCCGGCCAGCGCTGGCTCTGCGCCGTAATCTTGTTTAATCTTTATTCCGTGGACAACAAGGCGATCGCCGGCATCCTTTACGAAACTGCGGACCTGCTGGAAATCGACGCGGCTGATTCTTTCCGCATCCGTTCCTACCGTAACGCAGCCCAGGCTGTTGAAAACAATACCGAGCAGATCAAAGACCTCATCAACGAGCCCAAAAAAGTTCTGGCTATTGCCGGGATCGGCAAGGGCATGCTGATCAACTTGCAGGAGCTATTCAGCACGGGCAGCCTCACCGTACAGGCTGACTTGCTGAAGAAATATCACCCCTCGATGTTGCAGTTGCTGAAGATTCAGGGACTGGGACCGAAGACGATTGCGCTGATCTGGAGCGCTTACCAGGTCTGCGACGTCGATGGCGTGGAAAAGCTGGCGCGCGAGGGCAAGATTCGCGAACTGCCGCGCATGGGCGAGAAGCACGAACAAAAGCTGCTGAAGGCAATTGAAGACTATCGCCGAATCTCCGGGCGATTTCTGATCGACGCCGCTGAACTCGAGGCAAGACAACTCACGGAATATCTCGCGAAGCTGCCGGGCATCGACCGGATCACGCCGGCAGGCTCGCTGCGCCGGGGCCGCGAGACCGTGGGCGACCTCGACATTCTGGTCACGGGTCAAGCATGCTGCGGCGAAGTCGAGCGCCAGCAGGCGGTGCAGTACATTGCAAAATATCCGCCGCTGATGAGCATCATCGCGCAGGGCGACAATAAGATCAGCTTCCGCCTGCGCAGTGACATGCAGGTCGATGTTCGCCTGTTGCCTCCGGAATCGTTCGGCGCGGCCATGCAGTATTTCACCGGATCCAAAGCCCACAATGTAGCCTTGCGCCAGCGCGCGCTCAAGCTGGGTTATACGCTGAACGAGTACAGCCTCGCCGATCTTAAAACTGAGCAACCCGTCGCCGGCAGAACCGAAGAAGACATCTACGCCAGATTGAAGCTCGACTACGTCCCTCCCGAGCTACGCGAGAATTTGGGGGAGATTGACGCTGCTGAAAAGCACACTTTGCCGAAACTCATAGCGCTCGAAGATTTGCAAGGCGACGTGCACATGCACACCGTCGAAACCGACGGTCGCAACACTATCGAAGAGATGGCCGAAGCAGCCAAGGCGCGCGGTTACAAATATATGGCGATCACCGACCACTCCAAGAATCTGGCCTTTGCCAATGGCCTCGATGACACGCGAGCGGTCGCGCACATCAAGCGCATTCACGAGGCAAACGATAAGATCGACGGGATCACGATCTTCGCTGGAATCGAAGTTGATATTCTCGCCGATGGCGACCTCGATCTTTCCGACGATGTGCTGGCGCAGATGGATCTGGTCATCGCCAGCGTGCATTCCGTTTTCAATCAGGAGGCGGCCAAGATGACCGATCGGCTGCTCAAAGCGATTGCAAATCCGAACACGTCACTCATCGGGCATCCCACAGGCCGCCTGCAGCTCCGTCGCGATGCCTACCAGTTCGACATGGACCGGGTGCTCACCGCGGCGGCGAAACATAAAGTCGCGATGGAATTGAATTCCTACCCAGACCGCCTTGACCTGAATGACGTCCACCTGCGGCAGGCTAAGCAGCGCGGCGTGAAAATCGTGATCAACACTGATTCCCATCACACTTCGCATCTGGATAAAATCCGGTACGGCATCTTGCAGGCGCGCCGCGCGTGGCTGACGAAAGACGATGTGCTCAATACTTTGTCTGCGGAGAAGTTCGCCAAGGCGATGAAGAGTGAGTGGAATTGAAAGCCTAAGCTCGGAGTACAATCCGAAGGCGCGAGAGCCTTATGGCTGATCAGATCCCAAATCCCGATCCTGCGGCGACAGGAAGCGCGCCCGCAGCGCCCATGCCAGCGGCGCAATCCGGACCGACCATCAACATTGGTGATGAATTCGGCACCGCCAAGCGTAATCTTCCTCCGGTTAAAATTCTCTTGATGGCCACAGCCGGAATACTCATACTGGTGGGCATTGGGTCGTTTTTCCAGCGTGCCAAGCCGCAGGGAGCTGGGTCGCTCGACAGTGTAACGGCGGTAGATCTTCCGGGGCAAAACGCCGTGCTGGTCGCGCTCACCTTCACCCTGCGCAACTCTGGCGAGAAGTCACTCTGGGTGCACAACATCGAAGGGAAACTCGTAACATCCAGCGGAGAATCGAGTGGTGAGGCAGTTTCGGCCATGGATTTTGATCGCTACTATCAGGCTTTTCCGCCGCTGAAGGCGAATGCGCAGTCAGCGCTCGCTCCCGAAGACAAACTGCAACCCGGCCAGGAGATCAAGCGCACGGTAATGGTCAGCTTTCCGGTTACGCTTAACGCTTTTGACCAGCGGCGGTCCGTGAGTGTGATCGTGCAGCCTTACGACCAACCGGTGCCGGTGACCCTAACCAAGTGACCGAGGAGTTTCATCGCCTATCGATCCCAGAGCTGTCACAAGTGATTCCATACAATGACAAAGACAACGCGTCGCGCCTTCCTTTCGATTACACCTTTTTTGCTCCTGCTTTCAGCCGTATGCGCCGGAGCACCAGCGAAACACCACGCAAAATATCTCGTATACATCGGCACCTACACCGGGGAAGGAAGCGAGAGCAAAGGCATTTACGCTTATCGCTTTGACTCGGACACGGCAAGGCTCGAACCCATCGGCCTGGCGGCAGAAACCACGAACCCATCTTTTCTCGCGGTGCACCCGAACCATCGCTTCATTTACGCGGTCAATGAGGTCAGCAACTACAAAGGCCAGAAAAGCGGCGCAGTAAGCGCATTCGCGATCGACCGCGCGACAGGCAAACTGACGCTGCTGAATCAAGTGGCATCCCGGGGGGGCGATCCCTGCTACATCAGCCTGGACAAGTCTGGAAAGCACATTCTGGTAGCGAACTATGGCGGAGGCAGCGTCGCAGTATTTCCAGTTCTTGTGGACGGTCGCTTAGGGGAGGCCTCAGCCTTTGTGCAACACAGTGGACATGGAGCGAATCCGCAGCGCCAGGAGGGACCGCATGCCCACTCCATCGACCTTTCGCCGGACAACCGCTTTGCCATCGTGAACGATCTGGGCCTCGATGAAACGCTGGTCTATGGCTTCGAT
>JAUTWY010000525.1 GCA_030838305.1 Acidobacteriaceae bacterium | reverse complement strand
GTGAGCTTCCAGGAGCTGCGGCGCACGCAGCGCGAAATCATCCAGGGCGAGATGGACGCGGAGCAGGCCAAACACGAACTCATCGAAGCCAACCTCCGCCTCGTGGTTTCCATCGCCAAAAAGTACGGCAACCGAGGGCTTCAGTTCCTCGACCTGATCCAGGAGGGTAACGTCGGCCTGATGAAGGGAGTGGACAAGTTCGAGTATCGCCGCGGCTACAAGTTTTCCACCTACGCGACGTGGTGGATTCGCCAGGCAGTACCCGAGCTATCGCCGATCAGGCGCGCACCATCCGCCTCCCAGTGCACATGATCGAGATCGTCAACAAGCTGATTCGCGTCTCGCGTCAACTGGTCCAGGAGTTGGGCCGCGAACCTACCTCGTTAGAGATTGCCAAACGCATGGACATTCCCGCAGCCAAGCTGCGCAAAGTGCGCAAGATTATGCAGGTACCGATCTCGCTAGAGACGCCAATTGGTGAGGAGGGGGATTCTCATCTCGGCGACTTCATCAAAGACAGCGCTGTGCTCGCACCGGACGAGGCTGCCATCAACGTGAACCTGAAGGAGCAGACCGGTCAGGTGCTGCGCACTCTGACTCCGCGCGAGGAGAAGGTCATGAAGATGCGCTTTGGCTTGGACGACGATTCGGAGCACACGCTGGAGGAGGTTGGTCGGGCATTCTCCGTCACCCGCGAGCGCATTCGCCAGATCGAAGCCAAGGCTCTGCGCAAGCTGCGCCAGCCTTCACGCTCCGGCAAGCTCAGATTATTTCTCGACAACGCGCACGAATAAACACCGCAGACGAGACGTGCACGAAGGGAGAGCCCAGGAAAGGGATGTCGCGGCATCTGCGAGTTGACCTAGGCAGCCTCACTGCGATGCGGTGTACGGTGGCTAGTTTGCGATGTGTTCCGCAGAGCATGCAAGGCGTACATCGTGTCATCCAGAGCCTGTTCCTCTTCGATGTTGTCTCCGGCTAGGTGAAACAACTCTCGTGCCCTTAGTGCGAGTGCTTTCTCTGCTTGCGCAATGCGCTCCGGGAGTCTGGCGTTATCAACCTCAAAGAGCGCAGCCTTGTACAAATTCCTCCACGCTCCGCTGTCCAGAGATTTAGAGCTGCCCGTATTCATAATTCCCCCTGTTTCGCTTAGCAAGCGGGTCTGAAAGTGTGACGAATTCTCCCGAATCCTCTCGCAGGAACAGCCAACAACATCGTCTCCCCAATCATTAAATACGATGGCGGCGGTGATCCCTACTGAGAAGTGACTCGTGCTCGCCACTGCGGTAGAGCTTAGGGCGAGCTTCATTGACAATCAGGGCGCGCCCGCCGTGGACCGAACCGTTGAGGGTACGAATAGCATCGCGCGCCTCCCCAGCATTAGTCATCTCGATGAACGCAAATCCCCGCGGTTGACCTGTGTCGCGATCCGCGACAGCCGTGACTGTTTTAACTGCTCCGTACGCCGCGAACAATGTCTGAAGCTGGTCTTCGTGAGTGGAATAATCTAAGTTACCGACGTAGATGTTAGTCATGGCTTACCTCCGGTGGTTTGAACATCGCTCTGCACTACGTGATCGTGCAACCCGTCAGGCTTCACCAACGATTTTCACAGTGATCTTTGAGCTTGAGGCTCGGACGGCTTTTCGTTCGTTGCTTCCTACTTCGCCTTCTGCCTTTAGCCAGTCTTCTTCCGCATGGCCATCTATTCTGCCGCGCACCTCATACAGCTCATAAGCGCGTGCGCGCACGTTCTCCTCATCATGAGTCGTGATAGCTGCGTCCCTATTGGTCAAAAGCTCCGGTTTCATGGAAGTTTCTCCTTGAATTATTGTCTCGATCTGGCTTCTATCGGTCTGTAAGGCCTTATGCGACATGCAGGAGGCCTGGCCCCAGCACCCGGTCTTCAGGAACCCTGTCGCGGGCGATGACCTCGTCGGCGCAGGTGGGAGACAGGTACGTTGGGGGCCCAACTAGGAAACTGATCCGCTGCCGTGGATGCTGACGCCGAATCGTTCGCCAGAACTCCACTGCTTCTTTGGATCTCTGGCGCACGTCCAGCAGTACCAAATCGAAAAAATCAGGTACCCAGAGCAACTCTGCTTCCGTGACGCTTTTGGCCGTGTGCACGTGAACTCCGCGGCTTCTCAGCACCCTGGCGCGCAGCTTCTGCATCGCCTCATTGCCATCGACGATGAGCACGTTTTTCGTGCGAACTTGAAAGGAAATCGGCGATTGTTGGGGCATAGAACACCTCCAAGTCTTCCGGAGGCGGGCGTTTCGGAAAGCAGTGTTCCCTTTGAGAAGCGGGCGTCACCAGAAAGATCTAAACCTCGACTCTTGTGTCTTTCGTAAGGGGGCGGGGATCGGCCGCCCCCAACCGAACGCGAAAGCCTGCCTGCTTCAGGCTGCTACGCGAGCAGCGGTCTTTTGCAAGGTCGAGTTCGCGACTTCAAAGTTTCGGACCTCAGGAGAACCGTTGACCACTTTCGCCAGGGCCTTCAGCACTTCTGGATAGCCGCCGCGGAGATAGGCTTCCGCGTCCTCTTTCTTGTCCCACAGACTGATAGCGACCACTTCCGTTCCGGATCCTGGGGCGACGAAGACGATTTCGTCTTGGAAGCCGTGCTGTTTGCGAAGGAGGGGAAGAATCTCGTTCTCGATCGTCTGGGTAAACTCAGCACGGGTATTGGGCTTCAGGCGGGTATTGGGCTTCAGGTGCATGGAAACGTGACGAGCAAACATGTCAGCCTCCTGAGTTGTCGTGGCTAAGAGGAGGGAACTTCAGATGGACTGCCTTAGTTCAGAGGATCTGAAAGAGGAGAAGACGTAATCCGCTCTGTTTAACACACTATACCGAATCCCAGTGTTGTCAAGCCGGAAATGCGTAGTGGGTTGTTTTGAATTTCCGTCCGTTTGTTGCCTAACTATCTGTTGGCGACACGTTAGGATCGACTCGCGCTCTGCCAGGCAAGTAAAACAGGGCTGGTCTTCACGGGCGGTTTTATTTTAAGCCAGCTCGCCATCGTACTGTCGGATAACCCCGTAGCACTCGCAGGCGGAGTCTTCAAGTTTCTTGCGGTTCACGATCTTCACTGCACCACGGGTGTACTCGATGAGCTCTTTCCTCTGCAAAACACCAGCTGCCAAGCTCACGGTAGCGGGCCGACGCCAACCGCATCCGAGGCAGTGGCAGGCGCTGGGCAGGTTGGTGGGAGTCTCGCAGCATTGTAAAGCGGATTGAGTACCTTCCACCACAGAACAGCCGCGCGAAGGGCAGCGAAGTCAGGAAAATTGGAAGATTGACTTTCGATATCAAGGGTGAAATCATTATTCTGTCGGGCGGAATAGCAGATTTGCCCGCACACTTGACGCTGTTCTCACCCTTCTTGCGCATTTATTCTTCCTTCGTCATAGGAAGTTGCCTTCTGCGCAACCGGAATTCTTGAGAGGGGGTCAATCATGCCACTCGTGGCAGCGTCCAAGAAACTCAGCAAGTTCGATCCCAAGACATTCCTTTCGACCATCAACGGCGGCGGCAGGAAGATCGAGGCTTTTCCCAAGAAGCAGACGGTCTTTGCTCAGGGCGACTCCTCCGATGCTGTTTTCTATATAAAGGAAGGAAGGTAAAACTCACCGTTGTGTCGCAGCTCGGGAAGGAAGCCACAATAGGGATTCTGAACGAGGGCGATTTCTTCGGAGAAGGTTGCCTTACAGGGCAGCCTCTCCGCCTGTGCTCCGCAATTGCAATGGCCGATTGCTCTGTGATGCGGATTGACAAGAAGTCCATGATGGAAGTGCTGCACCGGAACACGCGTTTTCGGATATGTTCGTGGCATATTTGCTGACACGGAACATCCGATACGAAGAGGATTTGGTCGACCAGCTTTTCAATTCCAGTGAAAAAAGACTGGCCCGGATATTGCTATTGCTGGCTCATTTCGGCAAGGAAGGCGTGCCCGAGACTGTAATCCCCAAGATCAGTCAGGAGATGCTGGCGGAAATGATCGGTACAACTCGCTCGCTGGTTAGTTTTTTCATGAACAGGTTCAGGAAGTTAGGCTTCATCGACTATGACGGCGGGAGTGGGTTTCAAGTTCACAGTTCACTTCTCAACATCGTTCTCCACGACTAGAACTTCGTTCCGAAAAAACGGAACCCTACTCTCTTGCAGACGTAGCGACTCTCGGCTTCGCCATTTCCTCGATGACTTCGGCGAGTGTCGCTTTCGCCGATTGCTTTCTTGTTTTTCTCTTACCCATACCCCATGATTTCATGAGTCCGGGGGCGTCTACAGGTCAATTTGGATCATGTATTCTGAGTCGAAGCGGCATATCGCAATTCGGTTCGCGCTGAAGCCCTCACGGAGTGTGGACATCTACATTCCGAAACCTGAGCAATTTTGAGCAGTCACCAAGTAGGCCACCGTTGTAATTTCTTAGCAGATATAAAGGAACTATGCGGCCCACGGTCGTGTTTTTACTATGGTGGCGCAGCCGTATATTTGTATAAAGGAAAAGTAGCTTATACACTAGCTGCGCCAC
>JAUTWY010000463.1 GCA_030838305.1 Acidobacteriaceae bacterium | reverse complement strand
CGTGAGTCAGGCGGGGCGCACACCGCGAACTCGGAAGTCCCGCACTCTGCGGCCGCGTCAGAGAATGAATCCGATGCCGACAACGTGCAACGCTTGCTGGCCGCTGAGGAGGCGCATCTCAGCGGGTTTTTCCTGCGGGTTGTAAATTTCCACGAACACTGGCTGCGCCGGGCTCTGGAGCGGCCTCGCCTGCTGGTTCTTTTCAGTCTCGCGCTGGTCGTGGTTTCTTACGTCTGCTATCACTTTTCCGGCTCCGACCTGCTGCCAGCCATGGACGAAGGAGGATTCGTTCTCGATTACATCATGCCCGCCGGCAGTTCGCTGTCGGAAACCAACCGCGTGGTTGGCCACGTGGAACAGATCCTGCGAGAGACTCCTGAGGTGGAGAGCACCTCGCGGCGTACTGGATTGCAACTGGGCATGGCTAGCGTAACCGAAGCGAACACTGGCGACGTCCTGGTGAAGTTGAAGGCGAAGCGCGACCGGGATGTGGAAGAAATCATGGCCGAGTTGCGGGAAAAGATTAAGCAACAGGAGCCTGCTCTCGACCTCGACTTCATACAAGTTCTTCAGGACATGATCGGCGACCTTACCTCGGCGCCAGAACCAATCCAGATCAAGTTATTTTCGCAGGACCCGAAGCAACTGGAGACATGGGCGCCGAAAATAGCGGACACGATCGCGAAGGTCAACGGTGTGGTCGACGTACTGAATGGGATCGACAACACGATTAGCGGTCCAGCAGTGACTTTTCAGGTGGACCCGAGTGTGGCGGCGCGAGCCGGCTTCACCGCGGAAGAGATTGCAGTGGACGCCTCGGCCATCCTGGAAGGCGAACCGGCCCCGACGCCCGTGGTAACGAATGGCCGCGCCTACACCTTGCGAGTGCGCTTTCCCGCGGCGAACCGGGCCTCGCTTGAAGCCATGCGCGACACGCTTCTCATCAGCAGCAGCGGCCATACTGCAACTCTGGGCGCTCTGGCCGCGGTAGTAGAAACACCCGGGCAGACAGAGATTCGCCGCGAAAATTTGCAACGGATGGTTGCTGTGACCGCCCGCCTGGAGGGTACAAACCTGGGCAGCGGAATCGCCGCGGTGCAAAAGGCCGTGACCGCTCTGCAGGTGCCTTCTAACATTCGCGTCGAATATGGCGGGACTTACCAGGAACAACAACGCTCCTTCCACGATCTGGTGATGGTTTTGATTCTGGCCGTGCTCCTGCTGTTCATTGTCCTGCTTTTTGAGTTCGGAACCTTCGCCGCTCCGGTTGCGATTCTTTCTTCAGCTTTGCTTTCGACGTCCGGAGTTTTCATCGCGCTGCTGGTCACTCGCACCACGTTCAACATTTCATCATTCATGGGCATGATCATGGTGATCGGCATCGTGGCCAAGAACGGCATCCTGCTGCTCGACGCCGATCAGCGGATGCGTGCAGCGGGCAGCAATGCCGAAGACGCCATCTTGCAGGCGGGACGCCGTCGACTGCGGCCGATCGTGATGACAGCGCTGGCCACGGTTGCAGGAATGTTACCGCTGGCCTTTGCCATCGGTGCTGGATCCCAGATGCTGCAGCCGCTGGCTATCGCGGTCATTGGCGGAGTCTTGATTTCGATGGTGCTATCGCTGATCATTACGCCGGCCGTGCATTTCTACCTCGGCGGCGACAAGGCGTAGCTTCCGTTTGCGCCGGTAGGAACCAGCGACAAGAAGAGGATTTTTCTGGGGTCTAGTGTGCATACTCTTGCAGCTCACGAGGGTAACCTTTGAACTGCATTGGGACAGTTCGAAGCAACAACTCGGAGCATGTTGCCTCCCGATTCCCTTTTAAGCCCTTGAATTCCGTGAGGTTGTACCCTCATCATTATGCTTAGCCTGAGGATCAGGCCACGCTCTCCTCGCGTGGCTCATTGCCCGCAACCGCTTCGTAATAGGGTTTTTTGGTGGAGTAATTGCACTAAAATAGGGTTGGTCTCCGAGCGCTCGACCCCAATCACACGCTGGCGGGCTATGAGCGGCAGTAAAGATTGTGACGAAAAAAGAAAACAACCCAGTTCTCGACGAGCAGACTTTTGGAAAGCTGCTGGAGGCCGCGTATGTGCTGCAGGAGCACAACCGCAAGATGCGGGAACTGGAACAGAGCCTGGAGTCCCAGAGCGAGAAACTCCAGCAAGAGCTGGCACATCAGGCCCCGCCACCAGGAAGCACACCAGAAGCGCAAGAACGTTTGAAATCGAACGGCGACTACACGCTCACCCTGGCGGAGATCGTCGAAGCGCAACGCCAGATTCAGATTCACCATCGCGGGCTGGATAACGCCCTGGCGGTCGTAGCAGAGAGAGTAGCGCGAATCACGAACGCAAGCGGAGCGGCCATTGGGATTCTAGAGGGAGCTACAGTGCGCTATCGTGCCGGAACGGGTACTCCGGCTTTACCGATTGGGAGTGAGAGTCCTCTGGACTCTGCGATTTGTGTTGCCAGCGTTCGCACCGGGAAGGTAATTCGTAGTGAGGACGTCGATACGGAGTTTCTGTTCGATCCGGAACTTTGCCGAAAGCGGGGAATCCTGTCGCTGTTGGCGGTACCAATTTACCGCGACGGCGACATTGTGGGGGCGCTGGAACTTTATTTCGACCGTATTCATGGTTTTGCTGAACAGGACATTCACACGTGCCAACTCATGGCCGGCCTGGTGACAGAAGCGATTGGTCGAGACGCCGAGTTGAATTTGAAGAACTCGATGGCGGCGGAACGATCAACGATGATGGCAGCGATCGAACGGCTCAAACCGGATCCGGCAACGATGGCAGAGGATCGTCCCGCCATGCTCCCTCGCCCTAGAGTAAGCACAAGCGCTACGCGCCCAGAGAAATTTCCTTGCTGGAAATGCGGCAGCAGTCTTTTAGCGGAGGAGCAATTTTGCGGGACCTGTGGCGCACCGCGGACCAGCGGTGACCACACTTCCGGCATGCAGAGCAAGTTTGCGGCGGCATGGCACATGAGGCAGGGGAGCAAGGAAGCCATTGCCGCCCCTCCCTCGAACGGTGCGACGGCTGCCGGAGGCGCGAATGAACCGCTCGGACCATTTTCGACCGCAGATGCTGAAGAGAATTCCCTGTCGGTAAATTTGTTCAGCACAAGCGCCGACGAAGATACCGGAGTGGCAAGCGTCTCATCCGACGGAGAACTTCGGGAAAGTATCAAAGCTCCCTCAACGGCGCTCGTAGTACCCCACTCGGATGTTGTCTGGAGTTCCGCAGCAAAAGCCCGCGATTTCCTGGAATCGGTGTCTGGGACGCGAGCACCGAGCGCGCTAGCGCGCTTCTGGCGTTCGCGGCGCGGTGATTTTTATCTCGCGCTCGCGCTAATTCTGGTGGCAGTGGTGATCCGCTGGGGAATCTGGTCTGACAATTCGGTGGGGGCTACAGGGCGCGGGAACGCAGTTTCCGGCAGCGCGCATCGGCGGAAGCTCGATCCCAATGCAGACCTCTCGGCGTTCGACAAACTCCTCATTGGCCTGGGACTCGCCGAAGCTCCCGACGCTCCCGAATATCGAGGCAATCCCGAAACCCAAGTCTGGGTTGATCTGCACACCGCTTTGTATTACTGCCCCGGCTCCGATCTTTACGGCAAGACTCCAAAAGGCAAAATGTCGAGCCAGCGCGATGCGCAGTTAGATCAGTTCGAACCTGCGTATCGCAAGGCCTGCGACTGAATTCGTCTTGTTTTCCTCCCGCGAATTCAGCCCTGCGTGCTCGTATTTGACAACCTTCTTGGCCGGTGCTGCAATCATATGTAATCCCCACTTCTCAGGAGAAACGCCAGTGGCTCATCCGAGGGACAAATTCGACGAGGAGACGTTACCGGATCCTGAGTTGAATCCGCTGCTGAACCCGGTTCTGGCGGCGCATATGGGACGATGGGCGGAGGTGTATTTTACCAGTCCGCCGGAGAAGCGCGGCCAGGCGGTTTCTGACTTAATTCGGGAACTCAAGGATAAACCGCCGGAGGAACCAGTTTC
>JAUTWY010000456.1 GCA_030838305.1 Acidobacteriaceae bacterium | reverse complement strand
TCTTTTGTAAACTGGCGCGCGCGCTCGATGGTTGCGCCTTTCTTAATATTCTTCAGAATCTGCTGGTCGCCCGACTCGTAGCCGACGATGAGCAGGCGGCAACCCGCTTCCTTCATTGCCTTCAGGGTTTCGAAATCGGTCGTAACCCGCGAGGTGCAAGACCACGTCAGGCCTAGCGGCTTCAGCTTGGCGCACAGCTCAATGGTCCGAGCCTTCTGGATGTTGAAGGTGTCATCGTCAAAAAAGAATTCCTTCACCTCCGGCCAGTACTGTTTCACCTTCGACATTTCCGCCGCCACATCATCGGTGGATCGCTTGCGCCACGGATGTCCGCTCAGCGTCTGCGGCCACAAACAGAACGTGCACTGCGCCGGACATCCGCGCGTTGTATAAAGAGATACATAAGGGTTCAGCAGGAAAGGCACGTTGTATCGGGAGACGTCGAGATCACGCCTGTAGACGTCAGTAACGTGCGGCAGCGCATCCAGATCCTGAATCTGTGGTGCGTCCGGATTGTGCACAACCTTGTCGTCCTTTAAGAATGAGATGCCCGGAATATCCGCCAGCGGCTTGCCCTTGGCGTAATCGACGACCGCATAATCAAATTCTTTGCGGGCAACAAAATCGATGGCTGGACAATCTCGCAAAGATTTTTCCGGCAACACGCTCACGTGTGGTCCGACAAATGCAATCTTAATCGTCGGATTCGCCGCTTTGATAGCCCGCGCCAGCCCAATGTCCCCAGGAAACCCCGGCGTGCTGGTGAACAGCACAAGAAACTCGTAATCCTTGGCGATCTCAATGGTCTGATCGGCCGAAATGTGATGCGGCGGCGCATCCAGCAACCGCGCCCCCTCCAGCATGCCCGTCGGATAAGCAAGCCAAACCGGGTACCAATAACTCTCTATCTCGCGGGTGGCGGGCCAACGGGAGCCTGCGCCCCCGTCGAAGTTTTCAAAGGAAGGTGGATTCAAAAACAGAGTTTTAAGAGGCATAGTGGGTAAGACCTTATTTTACCATTCAGGGGCGAGCGATGTGGGCGAAAAACCAGTGTTTACGCAGGTTCGTCCTACATCATGGTGCACTTTAGTTATGTCCAACCGATGGAATGGCTTGAAGTAAGTCTAGCAAACGGTGTTCGGGATTCGAACCCTCATCCGTCGAACCGAGGGTTTGCTGCATTAAGCGGCGAAAATGAGTACCGGCCAGGCTTATTTCGTTCCCAGCGCCCAGCTTTCCAGATCCCCGGTGGCACGGAGAAGCGAAACCTGACTGCGTTCCAGTTCGAAGTTCACATCCTGAAATGCGATGAAGCGCTCGCTGGCTTGGGTGCGGGCATTGTCGAGATCGTGCAGGTTGGCGGTTGCAGAGTTCATGCGAGTCTGCACGGCTTCAACACTTTTCTGAGCGATCTCGTACTCGAGTTCGGCCACATCACGGGCGGCTTGCATCTGGGTGACGGAGCGTTGCAGGCGCAGCGTTTCCTCGGAAACCTCATTGCGTGCGGCTTCTGCCTGGGACTTGGCTTTGCGGGCATCGGCATCGGCAGCCTGGGCGCGAGAGCGCTGCGCGGCATTGAGGAATGAGAAGCGAATGGCCACTCCGACTGTGGCATTGTTACGCTGGAAGCTCTTGTAGAACTGGTCATAATTGTTGTAGGTAGACAGTAAGGCGTACTGGGCGGCGAAATCGACAGTGGGCAAGAGAGATTTGTGCTCGCCCTCGGCGCGCAAGTATTGGGCACGCGCATGGGCCAGGGCGGATTGAACCGCCGGGCTGGAATCGGCAGCTTTGGTGGGCGCGTCCTCATCGAAGGCGACGGGCGGAAGTGCCGGAATCGACTCGACTTCGGTCTGTATACCGGTCGCGGGGAGGCCGGTGAGTTTGGAGAGACGTTCGCGAAGCACGTCGGCCGCGCCCTGAGCTTCCGTGATTCGCAGGCGCAGACGTGCTCCCGACAGGCGGGCGCGGATCCCGTCGAGTTCGCTGTCGATCCCTTCCTTCACACGATCTGCGACGGCGGCTTGCATCTTCTGCGCCTCAGGTGTGGCCTCACGCAGCCGACCCAAACGCTGCTCCCATTTTTCCAGTTCCGTATAGCTGAGGACGGTATCCTGAATAATCTGATTGCGCTGATCTTTGCTGCGAAAGGAGGCGGCAGAAGACTCGGTTTGGGCGGCGCGAATAAAGGAGCGTAGTTCGGGATGAATCAGAGCAGACTGGGCGTTGATGTTAAAAAGCGAAGGCGCGGAACCTTCGAGGCTGAGGGGAAATCCGTAAGACCATCCCAACCCTGCGCCAGCGGTCACTTGTGGAACATAGCTGTTGTGCAGTTCCCGATAGGCGGCCGACGCGTGTTGCTCGTCATCGGCCGCGATCGCTGCGCCATTGGCGTGTTGCAAGGCAAGCTCCACCGCGTGCTGGAGAGTGACTGGCTCGGCCAGCAGGGAAGCGGGAAGCAGGAATAACACCGCCGCTGTGAAGGTATGAGGCCACATGCCAATGCAGGATTTCGTCTTCATTGCTTTTTCACCTTTGTGGTGCATGAGAAGATTCTACGGACAATCGGATGCGAGAGAAATGATAAGGATGGGTCGGGGTTGGCCGGGTCGGGAGGGAGCGCCTTCTTCGATCTATTTCAGTTCATGGCAGGTAGTAGAAGGATTTCATGGCGCCCCTCGATGCATGGGACTGCAGAGCGTGAAGGCGAGCTTTTCGGGACATATGTTTGGAATCAGCGTTGGGAAGCCCGACAGGCCTTGTAGTCTACAGTCAACCTTAAGAAGCCGAAACCCCCTGGCTCCTCGATACGAAGGTAGTACCGGCGGCACGAAATGCGTCACAAC
>JAUTWY010000446.1 GCA_030838305.1 Acidobacteriaceae bacterium | reverse complement strand
CGCTGACGTCGCTTTAGCAGTTCCTCGAACGTATCTTAGGTCCTGCGATACGTGGTCACCCGAGAAACAGCCCACCTCTGCGGTCACGATCACTTCCGGATTGCCGACGATCCGGGAGTTGCGCCCTCAGAATTCGTATCGCAGCGCGAACTGCATGACGCGCGGCTGGGTCAGCAGGCTCGTGTAGGCTCCGAAACTATTCGGAGACTGCGTCAACGACGTGAGCAGTGACGACGACCCGATGCTCTGCGCGTTAAATCTCGTCAAATTCAAGACGTTGAACACTTCCCAGCGGAATTGGACCCTGTGGGCTTCGTTGTAGGGCATCTTCCAGCTCTTGGCCAGGCTCATGTCCAAACCCGCATAGCCGTCGCCACGCAGCACGTTACGCGAACCCACCTGGCCAGGGAGCGGCGAGGTAAAGTCCTGCTGCGCTGCAGCGGGACCCGCGAACACATTGACCGTACCGTTGCCTTTGAACGTGCCCGTCTTCGGCCGGGTGGTCATCTGCGTGATCGCGGTCAGGAACCAGTCCGTGGGCCAGCGCTGGCCTCCATCCACGCTGAAGGGAAATCCGCTCGTCCAGCGGGCCACACCGGAAAGCTGCCAGCCTCCGATGATTGCATCCACCACGCCGCTGTCATTGCTCGCGAGAGCCCGCCCTTTGCCAAAGGGGAGGTCGGCAATCCAGTTGAGGTTGAGTTGGTGCGTAAGATCGAAGTCGGACGGGGCGCGAGCCAGCCTGGGTGAAAAAGCATTGGCCAGGCGCGTACCGACCAGGCCGATGTTCTGATAGCCGTACACCGCAAAGCCCACGCGTGACGCCGCGGAAGTGATATCCAGGGACTTGGAGTAGGTATAGTTCAGGTCGAACTGAAGCCCGTGACTGAACTGTTTTCTCAACGTCGCTTGCAACGCATGATAAGTCGAACTACCAATGGAACTCCAGCCATAGGTCGAGAAGGCCTGGTTGTTCAGGAACTGGCCGGAGTTGGTGCCCAGCAATCCGGGAGGACCATTGAAGAAATAGGAACCGGAGCCGATGTTGTCCCCGATGCCGCCGTAGGAATCGATGTCTGCCAATCCGACGATCTCATCTCCGATGACGGAGAGGCCGGGGTTGTAATACATGTTGAAGACTTCCTGAATGAGGCTGTCGGTGGGATTCGGCGTCGGAACCAGCCCAGTGCCAAAAGTGTCGGTGTAGTACGACGCACCCGGCCGGAGCGGTTGAATCATATCAATCCAGTACTGGGCCGTCTTGCCCAGACCGGCGGCGGTAACGCTGCCAATCTGCGCGAGCGTCGGGAAGCCCTGATAATAATTGGTCGGCACCCCTCCGTTGTTGGTCAGGGCAAACTGCCGAGCCAGATTCGAAATAGCGGAAGCGGCCGTGTAGTAGTCGATGCCGGTTTTCGGATCCACGATATCCAACGGTTGCGTCAGATCGCGCTGGGTGAGCAGACGCCGGCCAAAACGGCCGACATAAGACAGTTGCAGCGAGAAGCGCTTGGGCATTTCCCGCCCGATGGAGAAGTCAACGGTGTAGGCGTGCGGCGTCTTCAGCGTATTATCATTGCCCCACAAGTTGGCTTGAGCGTTGATGGCAGGTATCTGTGGCCAGGGCGGGTTGTTTGTCGGTGGCGGCAGCAAGAAGGGAACGCCGTTGATATTGTTTTGCGGGATATTGTGGATGCCAGTGATGCGCGGTAGATCCTCGGCACTGGTCACGCCAAACGTGCAGCAGGCGTTCTGAATAGTTGTGGACAAACCGGCCGCGCCGGTTTGGTCAAAGCTGTTCAGAAGCGCAAAGCCGGCGCGGTCGTAGACCCGGCTCAGGCCCAGGCGGAAGACGGTCTTGTCGTTATCGCCGAAAAGCTTCTTGAGGGCCCCGCCGGTGGGACGGGGGGAGTAGGCGATCGAGATGCGCGGCGACACGTCGGTTTTTTCGAGCGGATAGAAACCCGGCCCGCGACCCAGGTTGAACTCGATCTGCGGCATGCCGCCGTAGCCGATCCCCTGGTTCATATTCTTCACGTTCTGATTGAATTGAGTCCCCAAGCCGAAAGTTGGGAAGGTCTGGAACCCGTTGGTTTCCCAGGGAGCGGGGAAGAACGACCAGCGCAGGCCGTAGGTCACGGTGAGATTGGGCTTCACGCGCCATGTGTCCTGCCCGTAGAACTCATACCAGTCGAGCCCATAGCGCCGGTTGAGCGGAGCGCCCTGGGGTTGAGCGTTGCCGCCTTTGTCCAGGTTGTAGTTGGCAACCACGTCCGAGATCATGCCGTACAAGGCCAGCAGCGGACGGTCGTATTGCGTTGACGTCTGAGGCTCAGGACCGGAAATACCTGGGTGCCCGGTGGTGTTGGTTGGATCGAGCGTGCTGGAGGTACCCGCGAAACCGATGGGAGAAGTCCAGTTGGTCGTGCCCAGGCCGATCGTGTTCGAGTGAAGAAAACTTGTGCGCGGATCGCGAGCGATTCCAATCGCAGCGCCGAACTGGAAGCTGTGAGTTCCCTTGGTCCACGAAACGTCATTCAGGAGATTATGCAGCGGTACCTGGAAGCTGTGGCTGAATACAATTCCCTGATCCAGGCCCAGAAACTCGTTCCATTGCTCGTCCGTGTTGCCAATGACCCCAAGACTTTGACGCGTAAATCCCCAATGGAAGGAGTTGGTGAGTGTGGGGTTGAGGACCGAAACGTAGCCAAAGGCAAACCCTTTGCTGTGATCCACGGTAGTTTGTTGCGGAGGATCGCCGGGCATGAAAGGGGCTCCATGGTTGCGGAAATCCTGCAGGGAACCGCGCCAAAAAAGAGTGTGTTTGCCGTCCGAGGTGAGCTGGTAATCCAGGCGCGCAATGAAACCGTCATTGTCCTCGCTGGTCGGCGCGCGGAAAACGAAGCCGGCGTAATTGAGACCATCTCCGGCGAAAACATCGTTAGTCACCGTCTTGCCCGTGCAGAAGGTTTTGTCGAGATAGCCTGTGTGATTGGTTAAGTCGAGCATGGCAGGATCTATCCCGATGCCATTGGGATCAAGCTGCTGGAGCTGCGCCGCGTTCCACACCGTAGTCCCGCCGCCTGCGTTTACATACTGAAAGATCCCCTGGCAGAGAGATGGCGTTGGAATCACGCGCTCCGCGCGCTGCTGCTCCCGCTTGCGGGCCCCCTCATAGTTGGCGAAGAAAAACATCCTGTCCTTGCGAAGCGGCCCGCCAACTGACACCCCGAAGACATTGCGGTTCAGTTGCAGAGGTTTGTTGGGAAGACCGATGTTCAACTGCGACTGCTTCACCAGGTAATCATTGGCGCTGGTAATGGTGTTACGCAGGTATTCGTACAATGAGCCGTGCAGCGTATTGGTGCCACTCTTCGTTACCAGCGCCACCTGAGCACCCGAGCCTTGGCCCTGGTCCGCGCCGTAATTCGTAGTAGTGACTCGAAATTCTTGAACCGAGTCCTGCGTGTTCGGCAGGACTGATTTAAAGGCATAGCCATTCGCTTGATCGTTAACGTCCACACCGTCGAGCGTGATGTTGCTCTGATCGCTCCGTGCCCCATTCACCGCTCCATTACGCGTGTCCTGGTCCTTGAGGGCGGGGTTATCGTCGATATTCCTGCCCGTATATGTGACTCCGGCCTGCAGGCTCAGCAAGTCGGGGACGTTTCGGCCTTCCAGCGGAATCTGGCGCACCTGCTTTTCGTCAAAGGAATTGCCGACAGAAGCGTCGACCAGATTCAACGCCGGGGCCTCCGATGTGACCGTCACGACTTCGGTGGTCGCGCCAACCTTTAGCTGAACGTTGGCCGTTGCCGGTGTATTCACCAGCAGCGCAAGACCCTTCTGTTCATAGCCGCGAAAGCCGGCTGCCGTTACGTGGAGGATGTAGGTTCCGGGCGGGATAAAAAGGAACTGGTATTCTCCCTGCTCCCCGGTTGTCGCAGTGCGTTCCGTCTTGGATTCGGTATTCGCCAGCACAACGTTGGCCCCAACTATGGCGTTGCCGCTGGGATCGGTGACCGTGCCGCGGACGGAAGTGGTGGCCTGTCCGGCGGCGACGCCGCTACCAAGCAGCCCTGCAAAGAGAGTCAACACGAGAGTTGACAGGATGAGCGAGCGCCGCGAAGAGCGTGAGTGGAATACCAAAGCTCGGCGGGACAACGAGGTGTTTCTGGGCATCTCTTTCCCCTCCCGAACAGCGATTCATTCTCCGATTACCCTTTTCTGAAATGATCCCGTCTACACCTCGCGCTGCGCGGTTGTCAAGCGACGAATTGGCGAAACCAGATACTTGATCTGCGCAGTCTGCGAGGCTGCGGCCAGCCACGTGCCATTTCGCTTCACAAAAACATCAGTCCAGACGTAGTGGTCATTGGATTTCTTGCCGCTCTCCATGGTGGTTTCATCATCGGTGCCGGTGACCACGGCAGCGTCGGCGAAGACGCGGACTATCTCTGCCGAGCTTTCTGAGCCGGCGCTTCCTTCGCCGTTCTCAGCATCGGAGAACCCTTCTTCATTTCAATTATGCATTCATACAGACGGGACTGTCCCCATTCTTGCGACTCTCATTCTGCGCCCGTCCGGATCATTCGTAACTTTCCTGCCTTGCGCTGCGTGCGTAGAATCGCAGCCAGCACATGATCGAGTCGCTGCAACCGATTTTCGACCAACTAGGCCTCGACTTAGGGCTCGACAAGCCTTGGGACCCGGTCTCCCGTCCGGCGCTCGTGGGCTGGCTGATTTTCTACATCGGATTCCTCATCTACGCCTTGCACGCCAACGGCGGAATGCTGTTCGTCGATCTGGCCAATCTGGTCGTCCACGAGGGCGGTCACAGTCTTTTTGGATGGTTCGGCCCGACACTCGGGCTGTGGGGAGGAACCCTGCTGCAGTGGCTGGTGCCGTTTCTGCTCGCGGCATACTTTTTTACTCACCGTCAGACCACCGGCTTCGTTTTCTCGCTATTCTTTTTCTTCGAGAACTGGCTCTACACCGCGACCTACATGGCCGACGCGCGGGCGCAGGTGCTGCCTCTGGTCACCACCGGAGACCCTGAATTTGTCGAGCACGATTTCTTTCGAATATTCAGCGATCTGGGCGTTCTCAACTACGACACGAAAATCGCCTCGGCGGTCCGCTTGCTTGGCTGGTGCGGGATGATTTCGGTAGTCGTCTGGTTTGCTCTGCGGCCCAGTGGCAAGATAAAGCAATCAGAAGAAGACACGGCATTGGACGCAAGGTTCATCGACTATTTGCGGAAATGACTGCTGCTGGCTTCGGCCTACAACCTGAGTCACTGTCGGCGGCAGGTTGTCCCAGGTCTGAGGCACTAATTCCCATGTCTCGCAAAGACAGCGAGACCCTTCGACAAGCTCAGGGCAGGCTATGGGACCCATTCAAATATCTCAAGCATGGCTGGTGAGTAGATACCATTCGATCACGCCGCGGGCGTCTGGATGTTCGCCATCGAGCATAGCGCCGAGCATTATGGCCAGCTGGTGGGTTACTATCGCGCGAACAACCTGGTGCCGCCAGACTCGCGGCGGTAAAGCGGTAAAAAGGGAAGAGCTAAATCCTGAACGCAGGCGGGTGAACGGGGCAACCGAACCGCTGGCAAAGGATACAATCCTCCTCTATGCCACACTGGACGTGGCGGTTTGGGGTCAGCCGCGCGGCTTTCATCAATTCCGTGCGCGCCACTGTGGCTGCGGTTGCGTCCTTGCTGCTGGCCCGCTTCCTCAAACTGCCGGAGTTTTACTGGGCGCCAATTTCCGCCATCGTGATTCTGCTGTCTACGATTAATCCCCTAACCCTGGCCTGGCAGCGTTTCGCAGGCACAGCGCTGGGAGCGGCTTTGGGAGCGCTGATCGCAACATACTTGCCTCCGAACTGGATGGTCTATGGCGCGGCGATGTTTGTTTGCGGAATTTTGTGCGCGCTATTGCGCATCGGCTCTGCCTATCGTTTTGCCGCCATCACACTGACACTCGTCCTCCTGGTCGCGCACACTCAGTCGCCCTGGACCGTTGCGGCGCACCGCTTTGTAGAAGTGTCGCTGGGGATCGCAGTTGCACTGGTGGTGACAGTGGTGTGGCCGGCGCCTGCAAAGTAAAACCAGATCGGTGTTCGCGCCTTCGCTGATGGTTTACCGAAATCCTTCCCGACAATCACCCCTCTGGATTTGATATTCGAAATGTAAAGAGTAAAAACAGCAGCGCTGACAATGAGTTAGCGTCGTTGCGAACGATCTCCAGAGTTGATACTGGGTTAGGTGTGACCTTGTGTTTCTACCTCCGGCAAATGCTGTATTGCGACATGCCGACGGAAAGGCTGACAATTTTCTAATACAGATCCAACAACCAGGGAACGCCTTTGGGATTCGAGAGTGTTCCCAAGCCGGCGATCTTGAGTCATATCAAAAGAAAGCGGAGGTTAGTCATGCGACATTTATTGCTGTTTTCAGTGCTGCTGGTCGGTACGTTCTGGGCGGCTGCACAGAGTTATCCTAGCCAGGAAACCAGCGGCAAAGCAGGTGGCCAGGAGACCGTGAAGGGATGTTTGAGCAGCTCCGGCGGGACGTATACTTTGAGCGCGAAAGACGGTAAAACTTTTCAACTGACCGGAGATACCTCGAAACTGAGTGAGCACGTGGGCCACGAAATCAAGGTGACCGGCGCCGTAAGCGCGGCATCCGCAACGTCGAGCGACGCGATGGGGAAAACCAGCGCTGAGCAGAGCCTTGAAGTGAGTTCCGTTAAGCACGTCTCAAAGTCCTGCGAGGGCAAAGGTTCGTCCTACTAAGTCGCTGGCATGTTCGCACACCGATAGCGGCGCAGCCCTTCCGGGCTGCGCCGTTTTATTTCGACATACTCCAGAGCTTCCTGTCACCGGTCTTATCCTGCCATGCTAACAACGCGAGCGCCGTGCCCAGCGTGACGTCGAATCAGCCACAGAAGGATCACATACAAAGAAGCCTTAGCGCCTGAGGGGTGCGGCTTGTCGCGAACCGCCGCGCGCATGAATCTCCGGTAAACTCAATGCAGCATGAAAATCGGAGTGCTGGCTCTGCAGGGAGATTTCGAGGCTCACCGCCGCCGGCTCGAAGAGCTGGGCGCCGAAGTTGTGCTGGTCAAAAAGCCCGAGCAGCTCCACGAAGTCGACGGCCTCATTATTCCGGGTGGCGAGTCAGGCACGTTCCTGAACTTGCTGGGGACCGAAGGTTTCGAAAAGCTAAAACAGTTCGTGCGATTGAAGCCGACCTTCGGCACCTGTGCTGGAGCAATCTTATTAGCGACAGAGGTTGAAAATCCAAAGCAGAAGGGCCTGGGCGCAATCGACATCGCCATCCGCCGCAACGCATACGGACGCCAGCGCGACAGCTCCATCCGCGAAGGCAAACTTGCTCTTCACAACAATCTCGTCGACTCACCGCTTGAGATGGTCTTCATCCGCGCCCCAAAAATTGAGCGCGTAGGTCCCCTAGTCGAAGTCATTGCCACTGAAGGAGCGGATCCAGTTGCCGTCCGGCAGGGAAAAATCATGGCCGCAACCTTCCATCCCGAACTCTCCACTGACAGCCGCATCCATCAGGCTTTTCTGGATCTGGTGCGAGCCGGCGAAGACCTGCCTGGTTAATCCTCCTCAAAACCGAAACCGGGAGACAGAGGATTCGTTCTACTGCGAGTCGCCCAGTTTTTGGCGTGCCGCATTCGGGTCTTCTGTTTTGACTACTGTCAGGGCTGCTTGCAGCGTAAAGTTTAGAACGGTCTCTGATGGTAGCTTGATCTGCTGGCTCTTGCTGGCGGCCTGAGCGCCACCGCCGACGCCCGCACCAGCCGCGCTGCCGATGGCTGCACCTTTGCCGCCTCCAGCGATCGCGCCGATGATGCCGCCAATAATTGCGCCGCCACCGACTTTCTCGGCGGTATTCTTGCCACGGGACTTACCTTCCTTCCGGTACTGATCAGTCTGGAGGCTGTAGCTCTTACCGTTAGCCTTGATGCTATCGAGTTGCAACACGACCAGCGACTGTCCCGCGAACTTGCCAGCGCTCTTGACTTCGACAATGTGTCCGGTAACGTCAGTGCCTGGCGGAATGCCTTCGGCATTTCCCGCGGACAGAGGTGCGTTTAGCGTGGCGTGAAAAATGTCTCCCATCTGATTCTTTTCGCTATCAATGCTGTCGATCAGCCGAACCGACATTTGTGTGCCTTGCGCAATGGTCAATGTCTGCGGTTGTGGCGGCGGAGGAGGGGGTGACGGGGGAGCCGGCGAATTGGCCGGTGGATTGTCTTGTGGATTGGTCTTGCCTAAATCTGAATTCTCGGCCACCGTGGTACTGGTTGAGTCATTATCCGCAGCCGTATCCTGAATGGAATAAATTCGATCAGGCTGTTTAGCTGCCGCTTTTCGCTTCGTCGACTTCAATCGTGGGGGCTTTGTTTCGGATGCTTTCGTCTCGGATGGCGTGGGGGATGATGGGGTGGACGATGAAGGTAAAGAGGCGTCCGAGACACTGCTGACCTGCAGATTGTTGACGACTTGCTTCACGCCCTCGATCGCTGCAGCCTGCCGGGATGCCGCTTGGCGCTGCGCGTCGTTGTCGACGACGCCTTCCAACGTCACCACTCCATTGCTCGCCTGAGCGGTGAGATGTTTGGTCGACAGTCCAGAGTCCTGACTGAATTTGGTTTGTATCTCGCTTGAAATCTTCGCGTCGTCGGGCTTTCGGGCGCAGCCTGGGCTTAAGGCCAGGATTGCCGCAAGAAACATAAGAATAAGAATTGGGGACACTTTGTTCATAACGGGCCTTCTAGACTCCTCTGGGATAGGAAGCACCACGCCCGTCTCCAGTTTATCGCAAAGCGGGATTCGCACAGCAAGTCTGGT
>JAUTWY010000425.1 GCA_030838305.1 Acidobacteriaceae bacterium | reverse complement strand
CCATTGCGCGGGGGCCGCCAGCCCGTTCCAGCCGGCCGCCGCCCAATCCCGATAGGCCTGCCGCCAGCCCGGCGGCGTGGTGACGACACCGTCCTGGATCGGGGTGCCGTGGCGGTCGCCGATCGTGTTGAGCGGCGCCAGCACATCGCCGGCGAAGCGGCCGGCCTCGGCCAGCACGGCATCCACCAGGTCCTCGGTGAGATCGCCGTAAAGGCCTTCCGCCAGCGCCGGGCTGAACCCGGTGGCCTGCTTGAGCGCGAAAGCGATGTCGGCGACCGGCGCCCGGTAGGTCATGGGGTCCCATTCTCCAACCTGCAACCAATCTAGCCTGCGAGCGCCTCGGGTCAACCGAGCCGGGCAGGGCGCGCCCCCTCGGATGAGGTACGGACGGGAATATGACGGGATGCATTGATCGTGCCGGATCGCGCCGCTATACCGTGCGCGGCTCAAAGCACGCGAAGCGCTTTGGGGCGTAGCCAAGTGGTAAGGCAGCGGATTTTGATTCCGCCATTCCCTGGTTCGAATCCAGGCGCCCCAGCCAGGCAGTCCCGTCTCTGTGGGCCATGTCCAGGCTACAAAAATATTCGCGACATTCCCGCGCGTTAGCGAGACGTTGCTGAGTCTCTGAGGCCCAATTTTTCCGATTCTCGGCCAATTCTGACGACTTTCACGCCCCGGTCTCTGGTCGCCAATTTTCAATATCCGCGTTCTGAGGCCAGAGACTCAGTTCGAAGTGGGTGGAGACCGGTTCGATGTGGCCTGGACCCAATCGCGCCAAAGACTTCGTGCTGGTACGTCATGTCCGCATTTACCGGCACAGCGGAAATAGGCACGTTGGCCGAAATGACGTGAATGACCTGAAGGCGACATTCGGAGTCTCGTTCCACCTTTATCCATCGTTCGAAACACGTGCCGGCCGAATTTTTTGGCACTTGATCAACGCGCGAAGTCGAACGCCGTGATTAGATCGCCAGCTTTTTCTCGCACGCCTGCGAGCGGCTCCAATTCAAAACGGCGGGTGATGAACTTGAGTATGGAGGTCGTATCATGCGGGGTCTTGTCTACGAAGCCACGTTTCGCATAGGGCGAAATGATGAGAGCAGGAATCCGCGTGCCTGGACCGAAGCGGTCGCCTACACCCGGACCTTGCGGAGGCGGCACGTGATCCCAGAAGCCGCCATTCTCGTCGTAAGTAATAATCACCGCCATGTCGCTCCATTGCGGACTCTTCTTGAGCCGTTCGAGCAGGTCGGCGATGTGTTCATCGCCGCTCACAAGGTCGGTATAAGCCGGATGCTGGGTCAGTCGCCCAGGTGGCTTGTAGAAAGCCACCTGAGGCAAATTTCCTGAATCGATAGCCGCAAGAAAGTCGTCGCCGTCCCTAAGGTGCATGGCTCGATCGGCGGTCCCAGGCGCGAAACGCGCAAAATAATTGAACGGCTGATGGTGAGGTTGGAAGTTCGGGCTATTGTTGTCGCGCGTGTAAATGATCTTCCGCTTTTCTTGTGGCGATTGGCGGCCGTCTTCGAGGGCCTGATTCCACGCTCCGGCATACCAAGTCCAACTCACCCCTTTGGCGGAAAGCGTGTCGCCGATCGTCGTGGCGCTCTGCGGGGGCACGGGCACGCCCCATTGCTGGGTGCCTTTGGGATCAGCGAATGCGGCATCTGCGCCTAGGGCCGGAGGAATCCCGCTCGGTTGATACGGCGGTTGCGAAGTATTTACCGAATATCCGTCGGGGGTGACCTGTCCACCAATCCCGGCACTAAAAACGCGGACAGCACCCTCACTCGCCGAAGGAGAATCTGGCTTTTTCTTTAGCTTTTGGTTCTCATCAAGCACCGCGCGCATATTTTCCGGCGCGTCCGGGTGCCGTGGTGTGCAGGCGCAGATCAACCATTGGTGATTGAGATATGAGCCACCAAAGGCACCCATGAAAAAATTATCGGCGAGCGTGTATTCTTTAGCCCATTGCCACATGCGTAGTTGGCTGCCATCGAAGTACCCCATGACCCATCCGCCAACATTGGACATGGCAGCGAACACGTTATTCCGGCCGCCGTTGATCTGCTCCTGATTATGATAGAAGGCGTGGATTGGGTTCGGTAAGATCTTGTCGAGCGACATGTTGATGGGAGGCGCGTCGATTCGAAAGGGCGCATTTGGCATTGACGGAAAGCGGATATCCGGCCTTCCCTCCGGGTTGAAGATCGTCAGATGCGGAAGCGGATTTCCATCGTGATCTAATTGCGTCTTTTGCTCGGTGGTCGCGCCCGCAATTCCGTTCGCACCGGGAAAGAACCCATACAAATGATCAAAGCTCCGATTCTCGGCGTAAATCACGACGACCGTCTTGATCTTGGCCAAGCCCTCCTGCGCTTTCGATACCTGAGACGTCGAAAGAGCGCAGAGGATCGCGAGCGCAATCAGCTTGGACTTCATGGATGCCCCCTAATGGAAGAAACACGCCATCGCAGTGAACGGCCTTCAGTGGTGAGAATGAACGCCTCTTGCCAGTCTGACTAGCGGCGCAACCTGAAGCGAATGTCGCGTCTACTGACTCAATGTTCTGTGCTGTGCCAACCCGCGCCATAGTGAAGCTCGATGAAGGTGCTCGGCCCGGGATGCCCAGGTTCGATCACCAAGTACCAGAGTTGATCGAATTCGGTCTGGGGAAAGCACGTATTGTCAGTACACGGCACGCACATGCTGCCGGGCGCACAGGATTGGCCGCGTGGTGCAACCGGCACTCCGAGCTTGTTCAGAATCGCATAGATGTTTTCGCTGTTTAGCGCGGCAAGCGCTACACTGCCCGCGGGCAACGTCAACAGCGCCTCTGCGATTGGCTCTATGGGTGCTCGGCGTGATGTTTCATCATTTACAGGTTGACCATTGAGCATCGAGCCCGGTGCGGGCAACCGGACAATTGGGAGGGCCTGGAGCGCCGCAATGGCTTCGACTGTCTGGCCAGCACGTGTGGTGTGGGTCGCAAAGATATGCGTGAACTTCATATCCCGCAGAGTAGGAACGAGAAGTTCTACTCTCTGACGTCCTGCAGGGCTTAGCGGACGAGTCGGCTTCGAAGCGTCGGTCTCGGCGTGACGGACGATGATAATGGAAACGGATTGCGTTTGGGCCTGCGACCGCTCTGACGTGGTCAGAACTGATGCGAGACCGAGAAGCGTCAGCGGAAGGACTTCCGATACCATCAGTACTGGAATGAACGCCGCTACCGCAAACAGCGCCCTTGTCATGGAGTGTTCTCCCCGCCAAGCCGAAATTCAGCGCGCACATAATAGCGTTGCACACATCGGTA
>JAUTWY010000408.1 GCA_030838305.1 Acidobacteriaceae bacterium | reverse complement strand
CGGCCTGATCACGCCGTCTCTAGACGAGATGGTGCATGTGGCCCGCGAGATGGAGCGCCATGGATTCAAGTTGCCACTGCTCATCGGTGGGGCAACCACGACCCGGACCCACACCGCGGTCAAGATTGCGCCGCATTACAGCGAGCCAGTGGTCCACGTGCTCGATGCCAGCCGGGCCGTTCCCGTCACCACCAGTCTTCTGAGCGACGAAGCCAAGCCCGCATTCGTGGCGCAGCATCGAGCCGAATACGACAGGCTCCGCAAGGCGCATTCCTCGCAACGACAGCAGGTCGTCTCTCTTGAAACCGCTCGCACCCGCCGGACTCCGATCGAGTGGCGTGCTGAAGACCTGCCCACACCCTCATTTACCGGTGTGCGCGTACTGGACAACTTTCCTCTCGCGACGCTGCGCGACTTCATTGACTGGACGCCGTTCTTCCACGCCTGGGAACTGAAAGGTGTTTACCCCCGCATCCTCGATGACGAGAAGCAGGGCCAGCAGGCACGCCAGATCTTCGCGGAAGCCAATGCGCTCTTGGACGCCATCATTGATAAGAAACTAATCACGGCGCGCGGTGTGTACGGCCTCTTTCCCGCCAGCGCTGTGGGGGACGATGTCGAGTTGTACACGGACGGCACACGCGCCAATGTGCTCGAGCGATTCCATGTCCTCCGCCAGCAGGCAAACCGGGAAGGCAGCGAGCCGTGCCGATCGCTCGCCGATTTCATTGCACCAAAGGAAACCGGGCTGCCCGATCACATCGGCGCTTTCGCGGTCACCAGCGGCATCGGCCTGAAGAAGCTGTGCGACGGATTCAGGACCGAGAACGACGACTACAACGCGATCATGGCGGAGGCCATTGCCGATCGCCTGGCCGAAGCCTTTGCCGAATGCCTGCACAAGCGAGTGCGGCAAGAATGGGGCTACGGGTGCAAGGAAGGGCTGAGCAACGCGGATCTCATCCAGGAGAAGTATCGGGGGATCAGGCCTGCCGCGGGTTATCCGGCCTGCCCGGATCACACGGAGAAGGGCACCCTCTGGCGTCTGCTCGACGTGAAGGCGAACACCGGAATGCTGATTACTGAGTCGTACGCGATGTGGCCCGGCTCGAGCGTAAGTGGGCTCTACTTCGCTCATCCCGAATCGCGATACTTCAGCCTCGGCAAGATCGACCACGATCAGGTCGCCGACTATTACCAACGCAAGGGGATGAGCGTGGCAGAAGTCGAGCGATGGCTCGGGCAAAATCTGAACTACGACCCGGCGGAATAGGACTACCTTCAAGACCTGCGTGGGCGGGACGCCCTGCGAGCGTCGCGTTCACCTCTGGGATATCGTGTCTTCCGATCGACCATCCATCGGCTGCTACAAGAACAACATGATCAACTGCTCACACTGGCTTAGCACCATCGCCGCAGATTTCCAAAACAGTTTCTGGCCCGTGAGCGGTTACCGCAAAATGTGCCGAATCTACCGATAAATCCTTAGGTCTTCTGACTCTCCGAGTCACGCCGACTTGGCTCGCCTCCCCTTCAACTCCTGCAATAGTTGATCAACCTGTTCTTCTTTTTCCATCAACGTGAAGCGGTCTTCGAGTGAGTCGCTATCAAGCATGGTCTGAGCGGCGTCGTTCTGTGCCTCTTGTCCCATGATGCGCGTGCGGAAGCGATTCATCGTTACGGAATTCTGGCTTGCATCTGCCATCGTTCTCGCCTGATTCGCCTTGCCCACGACACGCGCGCGGCGATGCTGTGCGATTAGCAGCTCGCATCGCGACTCCGCTTCCTTCAGCTTCTGTTGCAGCTTGCCAAACGCAGTGCGCAGTGTCTCCGCCTCTGACTTCTGGTCTTCGAGCTGCTGCGCAAAGCCCTCGGACATCTGCTTGTGACTCAAACTGCGATGCAGCGCGGCTCGCGCCAGATCGTCCTGCTGTTTCTGCACAGCTAGCTCCGCCTTCCGCTGCCATTCATCCACAGCCTCGTCGTGTTCTTTCTTTTTCTTTTCCAGGAGATGTTGATCCGCAATTGCAATGGCCGCCTGTGTCTTCACCTGCAGCAATTGGTTTTCCATATCAAGCACCAGTTGCTTCAACATCTTCTCTGGATCTTCCGCCTTGTCGACCAAGTCGTTAAGGTTCGCCCGCAACAGTGTTCCTACTCGCTCAAGCAGTGCCATGATGGTTCCTCCTTCACTTCGCCTACGAACACCCTCTCGCCATTACTTGTGATCGGTTTGATCTGTCGCGCCATTGGGGCGTGACTTCATCTGCTTTACGTTCGTCATCAATTCCTTCATGTTCATTCCCGAAAGCGCCTCGAACAGCGCCGGAACTTGAGCAGCTATCTTTGTCATCTCACCCGTCAATTTATGTGCGCCGGTCGACTCGTCGCCGCCTGTCGAAACAATGGTGATCTTGTCCACCTTGCTCAGCGGCTCTGCCATGGCGCGCACTACCTCGGCCATGTTGGTGATCAGCTTGTCGACCACGGCGGCTTGCGACCATTCCTGATAAGCCTCAGCCTTGACGTTCATGGCTTTGGCTTCCGCTTCGCCCTTTTGGAAGATGACGGCCGCTTCGGCTTCGCCCTGCAAACGAATCGCAGATGCTCGGCCTTCGGCCTCGGCAATCAGCTTCGACTTTTCTGCCGTGGCCAGGTTGCCGATCCTTTGGCGTTCAATCTCCGCCTGTTTCAGGACGGTGGCGATCAGCTCTTTCTCGTGCCGCAGGATTTCAGTTTCCTGCACCTTTACTTGCTGCTCTTTCTCCACCTGCAAGACCTTCACTTGTTCGGCGACAACCTGTT
>JAUTWY010000400.1 GCA_030838305.1 Acidobacteriaceae bacterium | reverse complement strand
GCGAGTCCGAGAAAAACGTACTGGTACCAAGATTTTTTCTCCTTTTTTCTCTTCTCGCCGGCGAGCCACAAATTGCAACCTCTCATCCATTTACCGAACACTCCTTCCGAGGCATCACTCCCCCCTTAAAGGGGAAAAGTGTCACCCATGTGTCCGGTACAAACTGTCACCTATGTGTCAGGCCGCTCACTAAACCTTGAAGCCGTGTGCGCGGTGCGGATTTGGGTGGCCGAGCATTCGACAAAATGGCGCAATCTTCTAATTAGGGTTTTGAAGATCGGGAGTGCGCTGGCTTGTTGCGGGACAAGCGGTACCGCTGATCAGCAGGTGATAGGGAAAAGAGACAGATCCTGGATCACAGATCGATTCGTGCCGAATGCGCTTAGCGGAACTGTGGATTCACAGTTTACGGACGACCTTCATGAAGGCGTCCACTTTTCGATTCATGGACGCTTTGGTGCCTTTCAGGTGCTGCTCCATGCTGACGCCGGTGAAGAAGGTCAAGATCATCTCCGCCAGCGCGGCTGGTTTCATCGCGGGCTTCTCGGCTTCGACATTTCTCGCGATGAGGTCTTTGAGAAAAGCGCGGCTCTTTGAAACGATTTCCTGCGCCGCGGGTGGGAGCACAGCGAACTGGTTCATGGAATTGACCGAGAAACAACCTTTTTGACCCTCCAGGCTGCGAGGCGCGAGTTTCAGAAAGCGCCCGATGTTTTTCCAGCCGAGCGGCTTGGCGGTCAGTAATTCTTCTTCTTGCCGTGTTCTCAAGTAGTGCCGCAAACTCTCCAAATACAAATCGCCCTTGTCCGCGAACTCGGAATAAAGGCCGGACTTGTTGACGCCCGTAGCCTTTTCCAATTCCTGAAGGCTGGTATCCGCGAAGCCGTATTTCCAGAAGACCGGCAGCGCCTTCTCAAGGACGCCTTCCCGGCTGAAGTTCTTAGGTCGTCCCATGTGCACATTATGACGTATTGAACTGTTCGGTGCAATATTGTTGTAACGCGGAGGATTTTCATGCATCATATTGAACTGAACGGTTCATTAAAAAGCAGCGCCCGCTTCGAGTTGATGGAGCGGATATGTGTTTTGGCGGGGAGGAAATAATCCATGATTCTCACAGGAAACACGATTTTCATCACCGGCGGTGGTTCGGGAATCGGACGCGGTCTCGCGGAGGCGCTGCATAAGCGCGGAAACCAAATCATCATTTCCGGTCGCCGGCAATCACACTTGGACGCTACGACGAAGGCGAACCCTGGGATGGCCTCGGTCGAGTTGGATCTTCAAGACCCCGAGAGCATCGCCTCGGTGGCAAAGAAGCTTATCGCCCGCTATCCGAAGCTCAACGTCCTGATCAACAACGCCGGCATTATGCAGATTGACGATGCCGCGAGCGTGATCGACGACGCTCTGCTGGTCGCCACCGTGAACACTAATCTGCTGGGGACCATCCGAGTGACCTCGGCGTTCATCGAACACCTGAAAAAGCAACCATCGGCAACGATCATCTACAACACTTCAGTGCTCGGATACGTTCCGCTGGCCATCACCGCGGTGTACTCAGCGACGAAGGCGGCGCTGCATTCCTATGTTCTTTCCCAGCGCTACAAACTCAAGAACACGGCGGCCAGTGTAGTCGAGATCGCTCCCCCTTGGGTGCAAACCGACCTGATGGGCAGCAACAATGAACCGCGCGCGATGCCCCTCGCTGAATTTATCGAGGAGACGATCGGGGTTCTTGGGACTGATGCGCAGGAAGTCCTCGTAGAACGCGCGAAGCCGCTCCGCAACAACCCAGGGCGAAACGAAGGAGCGTTGGTCACTCAGTTCAACGATTCGATGTTGCAGCAGCAGTCCTGAACGGAGAAGAGAGGCGAAATGAGCGAATCGACAGTAGCGAAAAATAAGGCCATCGTTCTTGAAGCGTTCGAAACCCTGTTCAATAAGCGCGATTACGCGGCAGCGGAAAAATTCTGGTCACCGAATTACATTCAGCACAGTGCTCATATCGCACCTGGCCGCGAGGGCCTTTTCCATCTTATCAAGAGCATCCCACCGACCTTGAAGTACGAGCCGGGAACGATGGTGGCTGAGGGAGACTTCGTGATCGTGCACCGGCGATTTAGCGGTTTCGGTGCTCCTGTGAATTGGATCGCCGCAGATATTGTGCGCATGAAGAACGGGATACTCGTGGAGCATTGGGATGTTATTCAGGATGAGGCTACGGAGCAGCAGTCGAAAAGTGGACTGCCCATGTTCGGGGAAAAATTCCCGGCGGGATCCGGAAGTAAATAGAGAAGAAGGGAGGAAATGTGAAACCCGAAAATAAAAAGGCGAGCTACCGTCGCGTGGTCACCGCAGAAATACAAGGTAAGTCTGTTATCCAGAGTGATGAGTTGCTGGAAAACTACAATTTCAAGACTGTTCCAGGCTACATCCATCGTCTCGTCTGGGTGAATTCATCGATTCCCGATCTGAGTCAGCAACAAAAGATGGATGGCTACCCTGAGTCCGTTGTTCCTGGGCCGGGAGGGACAAGCCTTCATATCGTTACCTTTCCGCCCAGTTCTGTATTCGAAGATCCGTCTTTTGATGGCAACGCCGCGCATAAAGAGGCTCTGAGCAGGCTGAAGGGGCTTGCGGACCACTTCGAAGCGGAAGACCGGGCCATGCACAAGACAAACACAGTGGATTACGCGGTCGTGTTCGAAGGCGAGATATGGCTCGAACTGGATGACGGAAAAACGGTTCATCTCCAGAAGGGCAATGTCGTCGTCCAGAATGGGACTCGGCACGCGTGGCGAAACAAAGGCGCAGCTCCGGCGACGATGTTGTTTTTTTTAAATGGCGCGAAAAATTGAGTCAGGGGACTCTCGGCTACGGTGGCACGCGGAGAAGCAGGAGATACGGTGGCTCGGAAAATATTATTTTACGAAACGGGTGGCCCGGAGGTGCTCAAGATCGTTGAGGTTCCCCCACCAGAACCGGGAGCTGGTGAAATCAGAATGCGGGTGAAGGCCATCGGGCTCAATCGCTCGGAAGTCACTTCGTGCGGGCACCTACGGTCTTCCGCCGGCGCTTCCTGCACAACTCGGTTCGGAGGTTTCCGGTGAGGTCGACGCCGTCGGAACGGGCGTAACAAATTTTAAGACAGGCGACGCGGTAAGCGTCATCGCGACGTTCGGTCCCGCGCAATACGGTTTATATGGCGATCTCGTGCTTGCTCCTGCGCGGTCCGTCGTCAAGCATCCTGCCAACCTGACATGGGAAGAGGCGGCCGCGAGTTGGATGCCGTTCACGACGGCTTGGACCGGTCTGATCGATATTGCGAAGTTGGCCGCGAAGGATACCGTCCTGATTACGGCTGCGTCGAGCGGCGTCGGTCTCGCGGCGATTCAGATGGCACGACAGGAAGGCGCCATTCCCATCGCACCGACGCGTCGCTCAGGGAAAGCGGACGCTTTGTTGCAAGCGGGTGCAGCCCATGTGATTGCCACCGAAGAGAAGGACGTGGAAGAAGAAGTAAAGCGGCTTACCGACGGCAAAGGAGCAAGGGTTGTTTTCGACGCAGTGGGCGGTCCGTCGTTCGCGAAGCTGGTTTGCGCAACATCCATGGATGGTCTGGTCCTGACGTATGTCGTGCTCAGCAAAGAAATGAATTCGTTTCCGGCAATTCAAGTCTTGCGGCGGCGTTTGACGATTCGTGGTTTTGCAGCGAACAGCACGCTAGACGATGACGCCCGCCTCAACGCTCTCAAAAGCTACATCCTTCCCGGACTCGCGTCCGGTGCATTCAAGCCCAGGATCGCGAAGACATATCCCTTCGATAGCATCGTCGACGCTCACCGCTATCTCGAGTCCAACCAGCAGTTCGGGAAAGTCGTCGTCACCACTTAACTTCGTCAAGCGAGGAGAGATTCACAATCTTGTGCGAGTTTGTAATGAACCGTTCAGTTGAGAATAGCCACTGGAGTTGATCGTTGAAAGTAGCCGGCGCTGGCAACGGCGCTGAATTAGTAGTGTGAGGCAGAGAGACCGTGCAGAATGAAACGCGCCAACCGTTGCTTGAGCCTTACATGCTGGGCGACCTTCGGCTTCGTAATCGTGTGGTGATGGCGCCTTTGACGAGAACACGCGCCGATAATCCGGGCCACGTGCCCACCGACTTGATGCGCCAATATTACGAACAACGCGCATCCGCGGGTCTCATCATAAGTGAGGGCGTCTGGGTTAGTGAAAACGCACAAGGTTGGCACGGAGCTCCAGGAATCTACAACGAAACTCAGCGCGCCGCATGGAAGGCGATTACCGATGCAGTTCACGCGCGCGGCGGACGGATATTCGCTCAGCTATGGCACCAAGGCTCGGTCTCCCATCCTTCATTTTTCGGCGATGGCCGGTTGCCCGTGGCTCCTTCGGCCATCAATCCGGAACAGTTGATTCATGTTCCTGGAGGGACGCGCATGAGCGAAACGCCGCGGGAGATGACGCTTGCGGATATCCAGCAGGCCATCGACGAATACTACAACTCGGCGCAAGTGGCAAAGGACGCCGGGTTCGATGGCGTACAGATTCAGGCCGGATTCGTGTATCTCATCCAACAGTTCCTGCATGAGACTACCAATCGCAGAACTGACGAATACGGAGGCAGTATCGAAAATCGGGGGCGCTTCCTGTTTGAAGTGTTGGAAGCAGTCCTCAATGTTTGGCCGAGTCAGCGCGTAGGCGTGAAGGCCGGCCCGATGATGACGAGCTTGGTTTATTCAGAGCCGTGCCATCGACGGTCCCCACCTCTGAATACGTTTATGAACGGCTGAATAGCTACAAGTTGTCTCACGTGTACCTCATGAGGCAGCTTGCCGACCTGTCAAAAACGCCCATCTCTGCACTGGCGGGCGACGGCGTAATTCATCACTTCCGCGGCCGCTACCACGGAACTTTGATTCTCAATGTAGGCATCGACCGGAAGCACGGCGCCGAACTTACGCTGGAGGGATTAGGCGATCTCATCGCGTTTGGAAGGGACTACATTGCAAATCCCGACCTCGTCGAGCGCATCCGTTTGGACGCGCCATTGAATGAACAGCGTCCCGAAGACTATTACGGATCCTCGCCCGTCGGCTACACGGACTACCCCTTTCTCAAATCACAAGCAGTAGAAATGAATATCAGCACAGAGGCGGAGCAAACCCCACGGACAATCTAGAAAAGCATGTATGCCCGCTCGGGAGATTCTTGAGTAATTGCGGCCACGCTTTCGCTGACGGTTTTCTATTCAGAGCGCGGTGGTCCGATAGTGTTTTGAAGTTTCTGAAACTCTTCCATTTCATGTTGCGACTGGGCGACCTTGCCTTGCTTGCGATGTAAACCGGCGAGACCGAAATACCCTTGAGCGGCGATCGAAGTGTTTTTTTCCAGTTCGATTACTTTCAGCCAAGCTTGCTCGGCTACGGCGCTTTCGCCGGTCATGGACGCAGCCTTGCCGAGGGAGTACAGAGTCTCTGGCATCTCCGGCTTGAGCTGGTTTGACCGCTTCAATTCGGCCAGCGCGTCGTGCGCATTTCCTTGCTGGAGCAAAGCCGCGCCGAGGCGGTATGCGGCTTCCGCGTTACCAGGCTGCAATTTTGCTTCAGCGCGAAATTCGGCCTCCGCTTTAGGCCACTGGGCCGAGTTGGCGTAGACCTGGCCTAATTCCAGATGAAGCCCGGGCAAATCCGGACGAAGGCGCAGCGCCTCCAGGTATTCTTTCTCGGCTTGCGGCATTTGCCGAAGCACCAAATAGTTTTCGCCGAGGGCCTGGTGCGCGCGAGCGGAATCAGGATGATTGGCAATCAAAGTGTCGATGGCCGTCTTGGAAAGTAAGCCGCTGGAATGGCCCAGGTAAAATAACAAGTCAGGATCATTGGGATGTTGGGGAAGCGCGGCGGTGAAATTGGCGACTGCTTCGGTTAGCTGGCCGGTTTCGATTTGCGCGATTCCCAAGGCTTCCTGTGCGCCGGCCCGCGCGAGATGCGGGATGGCCTCCGCGGCATAGCCTTGGGCGAGCAGCGCGTAGCCCAAAAACTGGTGGGCCGGCAGCAAGTCTGGACTGAGTTCCAGCGCGCGCTTAAGAGGAGTGATGGCCGCGCCGTAATCGTGTTTCTCCATATAGGCGGCGCCGAGATTTACGAATGCATCCGCCAGCTGGGGGTCGAGCCTGGCAGCTTCACGAAACTCGGTAATCTCAACGTCGACCTGATGCTGATTGCGAGCTTCAAGTCCGGCTTGCAGGTGTTGCATAGCATCCGATGCAGCGGCCTGGCCCGCCAGCGCCATGAACAAAAGAAAAATCACGAGTGCTCCGGTTCGCGAACTTCCAGGAATTGGTCGGCGCGAACATCGCTTAAAACTTGTTTAGCGCCGGAAGGCCAGACAACTTCTACTGAAGCTTTCTCCGCGGACCCTAGTCCGAAGTGCAGGCGCTTGTCATTCGCGCAGACATAGCTTCCCGCCGATGTGGCGAAGCGCGTCTGACCATTCACAGAAACCTTAACTCCGTATCCATCGCGATTGCTGCGCGTGCCGCGCAGGGTAATCGAGAGCCAATGATTATGATTATCGCAGCGATTCAGAAGTAATACCGGCGGTCCGCCAAGGGTAGTAATGATAGCGTCCATCTTGCCGTCATTATTAATGTCGCCGAAAGCTGCGCCGCGGGCCGCCAGCGGTGTCATTACGCCCGAATCGGTTCTCTCGAACCTGCCACTATGATTCAGCGCCAACAGCGGCAACTCCTTATAGTGCAAGGAAGCATCAATTTTCTCGACATTCTCAAGCACGTGGCTTTGCGCCACAAAAAGATCCTTCCAGCCGTCATTATTGAAATCTTCCAATCCTACGCCCCAACCCGAGCTGCCGGATGTCAGTGCGCCAAGGCCGCTCTTTAGACTGTCATAAGTAAATGAGCCGTCGCCATCGTTATGAAACAACGCGTACAATTCACGCGGTAGCACTGTAGTGATGATGTCAGGACGGCCGTCGTTGTCATAGTCTTGAAAAGCCGTGCCCATCCCGGAAAGACCTTTGCCATCGGAGGTCAACCCTACACCTGATTCCAGCGCGCATTCCTTGAAGGTGCCATCACCGTTGTTGTGGAACAGATACTGCTGCATGCCGTCGTTGGAGAC
>JAUTWY010000120.1 GCA_030838305.1 Acidobacteriaceae bacterium | reverse complement strand
TGGTTGTGCGCCGAATTCTTTTCCGAACTTCCCTCAGACGGCGCCGGGCGGCATGCAGTACTGCTCAAACGTTCTGGGCAACAGCGGCCGTAACCGTTTCTACGGCCCAAAGTTGGTAACGGTGGACTTTTCCATTTTCAAGAACACACGCATTCCAGCCATATCGGAGACGTTCAACCTGCAGTTCCGTGCCGAGTTCTTCAACATCCTGAACCATACGAATTTTCTGTCGCCAGGTTTCCTGAATACCTTCGGACAGAACAATTCGGTGGTTGACTTCGACGGCAGCAGCTTGCCCACGGCCTTGAACCAAACCTCCACCACCTCCCGTCAAATCCAACTTGGATTGAAGGTTATTTGGTAGCAGCGGAATCGGGGAGCCGGACTTCACGGTCCGGTCCCCCGCCAGCCGATTAAGTTGCGCATCTGTAGTTGAAGAATCTCTGTGACTTTAAATTCCACTGTTGCCGCCAGCCCGCTCCATGCGACCACCTCGATTGATCGCAAAGCCAAAATCGGTGCGGTGGTGCGCGTGTCCAGCGGAAACTTCCTGGAAATGTATGACTTCATGGTGTTCGGTTATTACGCCACCGACATCGGAAACGCGTTCTTCCCGAGCGGAACTCCGTATCTATCATTGATGTTGTCTCTCATGACTTTCGGAGCAGGATTCCTCATGCGGCCCGTCGGCGCAATCGTCCTGGGAGCTTATACCGATCACCATGGGCGGCGCGCTGGCCTGATTCTCACCCTCGCACTAATGTCGGTGGGGATTATCACTATCGCCTGCACACCGGGATATGCGAGCATCGGAATTTTGGCTCCGCTCCTTGTGCTGCTCGGCCGGCTGCTGCAAGGCTTTTCCGCGGGCATGGAACTAGGCGGTGTGTCGGTCTACTTGTCCGAGATCGCCACCCCTGGGCACAAAGGCTTTTACGTCAGCTGGCAGTCTGCCAGCCAGCAGGTGGCAGTGATGTTCGCAGCGCTGGTCGGAGTTGGACTGCATTCGATGTTGTCCCCTCTGCAGATGACACTTTGGGGCTGGCGTATTCCCCTCTTATTAGGGTGTGCCATTGTCCCCGTCCTATTCGTCCTGCGACATTCTCTCCAAGAGACAGACGAGTTCGTCGCCCGCAAGCACAGGCCGAACACGAAAGAGATACTCCATTCGCTCATTTCCCGTTGGGGAGTCGTGCTGACCGGGATGATGTTGGTGACCATGACCACGGTCTCGTTTTATATGATCACCGCATACACACCGACGTTTGGACAATCCGTTCTTCATCTGGCGTCGGTGCACACCCTGGTCGTTACGTTGTGCATCGGAGCTTCCAACCTGTTTTGGCTACCTGTGATGGGTTCGCTGTCCGATCGGATTGGACGTCGGCCTCTGCTCATCGCCTGCACTTGCGCGATGCTTATGACTGCGTATCCGGTCATGCTTTGGCTGGCGCACGAGCCATCGTTTGCGCGGTTACTGATCGTAGAACTATGGTTTTCGTTTCTCTATGGCAGCTACAACGGCGCGATGGTTGTCTTCCTGACGGAAATGATGCCCGTAAGCGTGCGGACCTCTGGCTTCGCTCTCGCCTATAGCCTCGCAACCGCCATCTTCGGCGGATTCACTCCCGCAATGAGCACGTACTTGATTCACGTAACCGGCAACCGAGCGGTGCCCGGGGTATGGCTGTCCGCCGCCGCAGCCTGCGGGTTGGTCGCGGCAATGATCGCTAAACCGGATCGCGAATCGAATCCGCCCATTTCGAACGCGGAATCCGCCGTGGCAGGATGAATGAATTTTTAATCTACTTTTATGGGGTCTCCAGGGCTGAGGTCTATGTTGTTGACGTTTGGGTTAACGAACTCGGGAGCAGAACCTATGTGTCGCACACAGCATTGCAGGTTGTTCACGACACTGGTTCTGATATGGGTTGTTCCTTCTATCGCAGCTTGGGCCCAGACCAGCGGAAAGATCGAAGGCACAGTCGCAAATCCATCCGTTGCACCGCTTCCGAGGGTCATGGTCTCCGTCAAAAGCCTGGCGACGGGCGAGACTCGAACTGTCCTGACGAACCAGCAGGGAGCTTTCAGCGCTCCCGAACTCTCGCCCCGGTCGCTATGAATTGACGGCATCGTTGCCAGGCTTTTCTCCGTTTACGGCAACGGCCATGGTGGAAGCTGGGGTAATCCGTCGCATCAACCTGGTTCTGCAGCGGGAAGGCACGGACGCTGACACAGGCGACTCTTCGACCGGCGGATCGGTGAGTGCGAAAACTGTTTGCGATCTGCCGAGCAACGGCCGAGACTGGACACAGGCAGCAACGCTGGAAGCCGGCGTCGAAGCGTTCCGCACTCAACCGGACGCCTCAAACACCAACTCTGGCCGCGGACAGCGCGGCTTCGGGGCACAGATCAGCATCTCCGGAGGGCGTCCGCAACAGAATAACTACATCGTCGACGGAATCAGCATCAACGACTATGCCAATGCGGCTCCAGGCAGCGTTCTGGGTGTGGACTTGGGATCTGAAGCGGTGGAGGGAGTCTCAGTCGTCACCAGCAATTATCCAGCAGCCTACGGACGCTCCTCGGGCGGCATCATCAACGCGAGCACCCGCTCCGGCAGTGGTCCATTTCATGGTTCGGTTTATGAATTCCTCCGTAACAGTGCCCTCGATACCCGCAACTATTTCGATTCGGTGAAACCGCCGTTCCGCCGCAATCAATTCGGCGCAACTGCTGGCGGGACGATTCAGGAGCGCACGTCTTTGTTCGGAAACTACGAAGGGCTGCGGCAATCTCTCGGCACGACTCACGTTGACACAGTCCTTTCGCCTGCAGCACGTCAAGGGCAGATATTGACGGGTACGTTCGCCGTCGACCCCGCTGTGGTTCCTTATCTGGCCTTCTATCCCTTGCCGAACGGGAGCATCCTTCCTCCAGGCGACACGGGGTATTTGCATTTGCCGGGCAACAGGTCACGAGAGAAGACTACTTCACGACCCGACATTAGGCTCAAAGTCAGAATGAGGCCGGCGCGGCGCCCATGGCGATCGGTGTATGCCCCCAGAACGATTGCGCCCAGGGGCCGCATCAGAAATCCTGCGCCAAAGGTCGTGAGCGACAACATCAATGAAGTGAAAGGATTTCCGCTGGGGAAGAACGCGTTGCCGATGGCGGCGGCGTAATAGCCAAAAACCATGAAGTCATACATCTCCAGAAAATTTCCGCTAGAGACGCGGATGACGGCCCAGATTTTCGGCTGTCGGTTTTGTAAAGTGATCTGTGCCGGTTCGGACGCGGTGTCGAACTCGCCGGATGAGGGTCTTCCCATGCTTGCTTTCTGTGTCTCAACTGCTTCGCAACGGCGAGTAGGAATGGAGGATTAGGTTTCTTTGAGTGTGGCGCCGGTTCCGTCGTGGGCAAAAACCTGCAGCAGCGGGAGTTCCACTCGGAAAGTGCTGCCTTTGCCCTCTTGGCTCGAGACTTGGATGTCTCCGTGGTGAGCGGAGCAGATGGCTTTCACAATGGAGAGTCCGAGCCCTGCGCCTCCGCTGGCGCGGGAGCGGGCTTTGTCGGCGCGATAGAAACGCTCGAATACGTGGGGCAAGTCGTGAGCCGGAATGCCCAGGCCGTTGTCGGAAACTTCGAGCACCGCATTGTTTCCCTCGCGTCCAACGCGCACCTCAATCGTGCCGCCCTTTGGAGTGTACTTGATGGAATTATCGATCAGGTTTACGACGACCTGCTGCAGGCGAACCCGGTCCCCCGCTACTTCAACGCCGAATCCGGCTTGAATGCGCACGCTGATCGACTTCTCTTCCGCCAGCAGCTTCATTTCGCCCGCAGTCGAGGCCGCGAGTTCTCCCAGATCCAGATGCGATTTGTCCATCTTCACTTCGCCGGCGTCAAGTCGCGAAATGGTCAGCAAACTCTCGACAATTCGCGACATCCTGTGCGTTTCTTCCAGAGCGCTGCCGATTTGCTCTCCCAGCGAGACATCTCTGCGATGGTTCTGGGCAATGCCTTCCAGTTCCAGCTGAAGAATGGTTAAAGGTGTTCGCAACTCATGAGAAGCGTCGGCGGAAAAACGGTTGATGTGCTGGAAGGCGTTATCCAGCCTCTCGATCATTCGGTTGAGCGACTTGGAGAGCCGCTCCAACTCGTCGCCCGTGCGTATGACGGGCAGGCGCTCGCTCAAGTTTGTCGAGGTGATGCCCTCCGCTCTTTTCGTGATCTCGTCCACCGGTTGCAGCGAGCGCCGCATGAGCCAGTAGCCGCCGGCCACAGCGAGTGACACGACAAAGGGCATGTAGATCGCAAAGGTCAACAAAAGCCCATGCAGCGCGACTTCAATCTGATGGTAGGGCGCGCCGCTTTCGACGATGAAGCGTTTGCCGTTTGGCATGGCCAAAGTCATCGAGTTGATCAGCAGGCGGTTGCCGAAATCGAATTGCAGTTTGCGGGAACCGTCCATTTCCTTCTCGCTGGGAAACGGAATGTGCGAAGGGTCAAAGGTGCCATCTTTGGGGGCGCCCGAAAGATAGACCACGCCTGTGCCCTGGCGAGAGACACGAATAAAGAGCCCGTTCACTTCAGGGGCATAGTCTTCATTGATTTCACGCCCCAGCCATGCCGTGTCCTTGGCCGGAAATTGAGAGAGCAACTGGGTGGCGATGGTGCGGCACTCCACGGCCAGCGCGCGCTGCAGGGTCCAATCCAGGTATCGCTCCAGTCCCAAATAGACGGACGCGCCAAATAGAATGAGCGTTCCGGCAAGCAAGCTGGCATACCAGACGGTGATTCGAAAGCGCAAAGAGCGGGTATTCATGGCTGCGCTCCATGGCTCAGCGTGTAGCCAACACCGCGCACCGTGCGAATTAATTTGGGATCGAAAGCGTCGTCCACTTTACTGCGCAGATGGCGCACGTACACGTCAACGATGTTGGTGATGCCGTCGAAACTGTGATCCCACACATGCTCGATAATCATGGTTCGCGACAGCACTCTGCCGGCATTGGACATGAGATATTCGAGCAGGGAAAATTCTTTCGCGGTCAGGTCAATCCGTTTTCCAGCGCGTCGCACCTGCTGCGCGAGGCGGTCGAGTTCGAGATCGGCTACGCGCACCACGCTGCTGCGAGTCACCGGCCCGCGCCGCAGCAATGCTTTCACCCGCACCAGCAGTTCGGCGAAGGCGAAGGGCTTGGTAAGGTAGTCGTCGGCGCCGGCTTCGAAATTGCCGACCTTATCTGCCACCGCGTCGCGCGCCGTTAGAATGAGAACCGGGACGTCAACGTTTTGCGTGCGCAAGCGGCGAAGAACCTGGCTGCCATCGAGCTCGGGCAACATGAGATCAAGAATCACCAGATCGTAGTGATAAGTCGTCGCCAGGTCGAGGCCTGATTTGCCGTCCGCGGCTACATCCACCGCAAACCGCTCCTCAGCCAGTCCCCGGGCCACAAATTGTGAAACCTTTATCTCGTCCTCGACCATCAGGATGCGCATGGCGTTTCTCGCCCTGCAAGTATATTGCGCTTCCTGCCGAAATCGTTAAGGAAGTCAGATTAAAAGTTATTCAGAAAGCCTAGATTAGAGCTTTGCAATTCTTTGCCTACGTCTCACGATCCTGAATAATGTTTCATGGGGCGTTCATAGCGTGTTAATGTCAACCCGCCACGATTGACTGCCGCAAAGAGATATGGCTCCGGGTTACTGCTTTTTGCGCGCTCCCGCTCAATCCACATCGTCCGCGGTTGGTTTGGCGTAGCTAGTGCAAGTGCCGGCAGACGCGAATGGAAGACGGCCAGATATTTAAGAACGAACTGAAATGATTGGTGACGTTATATGAGCAGCGAAATGAAGAGGCGGGCATTTTTGAGGAATGCAGCAGGGACGGCAGCTTCGTTAGGAATTCTGGGAGCTTCCGGAACAAAGTTTGCGAGCGCCCAGAATGCGTCTGCGTCCCAGGCATCGGCTGAGGCGAGCTTCCCACAAGTAAAGAATTTGACGGCGCATACGGCGGAGTTTGTCGTGAACCTGAAGCTCGCCGACGTCCCCAGCGAAACGCTCGAACTCGGAAAGAAATCGATTCTGGATGGTCTGGGGCTCGCGCTCAGCGGGTCCAAGGCCGAGACCTGGAAACTGATTCAGGAATATTTTAAACCCTTAGGTTTTCCCCCAAGTGGCGGCGCGGCGGTGCTGGGATCGGCAGTGCGGCTTCCCGCCCGCTTCGCCGCCTTCGCTAACGGGGTCGCGATTCACGTTGATGACTTCGACGACACGCAACTCGCCTCGGCCAAAGACCGGGTATACGGGCTGCTGACTCATCCAACCGTACCTGTGCTTCCAGCAGCGCTGGCTATTGCAGAAGTCGAAGGTAAGAGTGGGAAAGATTTGCTGGTCGCCTACCACAGCGGGGTCGAAGTCGAGTGCAAGATCGCCGAGGCCATTTCGCCCCGGCATTATGAAGATGGATTTCACTCAACCGGCACTTGTGGAGTTTTTGGCAGTGCCGCCGCCTGCGCCAAGCTGAAAGGCTTGGATGCGGTGCACACCGCGCGGGCCTTCGGAGTAGCAGCCAGTCAGGCTTCCGGGCTGCGGGAAAATTTTGGCACGATGATGAAACCATTT
>JAUTWY010000361.1 GCA_030838305.1 Acidobacteriaceae bacterium | reverse complement strand
CTTGCACAGCCGCTCAAAGCCGCCGGCCTGACTCGCGTCACCGTCTCCATGGACGCCGTCGATCCGGACCGCTTCGCCCGCATCACGCGCGTCGCCAACGGGTACGACCACGTGCTGGCCGGCATTCGCGCCGCCCGCCGTGCCGGACTCTGGCCGCTGAAGGTGAACTGCGTGTTGATGCGCGGCTTCAACGAAGATCAGATCATCCCCTTTGGGATGTTCGCGCGCGAAGAGGGAGTGACCGTGCGCTTCATCGAATTCATGCCGCTTGAAGAAGGGCGTACGTGGGCTCCCACGACGGTAGTCACGCTGGATGAAATTCTGGAGCGCATGGCTGAGTATCGGCCGCTGGTCGAAATCCCGCACGCACGCTCGGAGACCGCACGCCGCTACCGCTTCGATGATGGCGTCGGCGAGATCGGCATCATCGCCCCCGTCTCGCATCCCTTCTGCGGTCATTGCAGCCGTATCCGGATCACCAGCGACGGAAAAATCCGTACCTGCCTGTTCTCGGTCTGGGACCACGACCTCCACGCCCAAATGCGCCGCGGCGCCAGCGACGAAGAGTTGGAAGACTTCATCCGCGGAGTCGTACAGAAAAAAGAAGAACGTCACCACATCGGGGAACCGGATTTTGTGCCGGCGTCAAGGACCATGGTGCACATCGGGGGATAGTAGCAGGAGTTAGCTTCCACGCTGCAGCTAGAACATGCAGTCCCAGGATCCTAGCTGGGCGTCCCCGGTAATGGTCCGGAGCTTGAAATCTCGAAAGCACGCTTCCTCGTGATCAGGAAATACAGCTGCACGGCGATCAGGACCAAGCCGACAATCGATCCCAATATAAGAGGCGGAGTGAAGTTGAGTTGATACTGTGCTTGATCTTGAAATGGCCGCATCCAAGGAAAAATCGAGTGTTCGCTCTCTAACAAGGCGAGCAGCCGCGCATGCCCTCCGGGCGCGAAATAGAAGACCGCGGTGTTCACGAAACCGAAGACGAGGTAGGCTATCGCCCCGATGCGCGCCGCCGGCTTAAGGCGCAACAATCCTATGCCAATACAAAGCTGCGCGACCGCGAAAGAAAGGTAAATGAGAAATGCGGTTCGCCCCGCAACCAGGGAAGTAAATACGGCGGCCGGCACCCGAAACACCATAGCCATCGGAATGAACACGCAACCAGCCAGCAGTAGCCAAGCGATTATCGTAATACTTAAGGGCCGCTTTCCGGCGCTGACGGCAGTCTGTCCAGGAACACGACCGTTAATCAGCGGTACCTCCTGCAGTGACAATGCCTCGGAGTATGCCACCGAAGGTCGCGCGAATTGTTCAGCCACCTTTGCTCGGGTGAAGAACACCAGCCACCAAATGCCGATCCCCAGCAGAGTTAGCCAGAACCCTCCCATCACTATCCTGATGCCCGCCATTACGGATGGATTGGGGGCGGGAGGCGGGGCGGATGGGAATGGCATCACGAGCATGACTAGTCCCGAGACTGCTCCCATGAAAATTAAGATGACGGAGAAGACAATCATCGAGATGCGGGCCCAGTTCTTGAGTCTCCACAAACCGATCGCGGTGGCAACGCCCCAAATCGAGGGAAGCAGGTACACCAGAGAAGCCGCTGCTATTAATGCCTTGAACGTCACCGGCGAACCTGGAAACTGTGAGATGTGGCCACTTGGTGCAAACAGGGTCACTGCTAACACGAGGAGTCCCAAAGCCAACGTGAGCAGAGAGCCCATTAGCGACAGTACCGAGATTACGGTTACCCCAGTGGAACGCGTCATCTTAGATGTCTCTTATTCCGTTGCGTCTGTCTTGTAACTGGCGACCGCTAGCACTCTATTGCGAAATGAATCCGAATTCCAGCGAATTTCGACAATATCCCTGGCTGGGGATTTTTCGGTAACATGACTTTGTGAGACTTGGCTTGCTTATTTCTCTAATTTTGCTTTCCCTTGTAATGCAGGTCGAAGCGACCGCGCAAGAGCGGACCGCGACCTACCTCGGTTTCGACCGCAACACCTACCCCGGCGACGCCAACCTGAAAGCCCTGCACCAAACTTTCTCCTATATCGGCTACTGGCTCAACAATCCTCCCGGGGAGAGAATGAACACCTGGACCGGCCACCGTGCGGCCGTCGAATCTGCCGGCTTCGGATTCCTTGTGCTCTTCAACGGACGCCTCTCCGCGGAATTGAAATCCGTCGCTAAGGCAGCGAAGCTTGGAAACTCCGACGCGCAAGCTGCCGCCGCCGCCGCACGCCGCGAAGGCTTTCCCGCGCGGGCCGTCATCTTCCTCGACCAGGAGCAAGGCGGACGCATGCTGCCAGAGCAGAAAGCCTACATCTACGCCTGGGTCGACGCCGTCACAGCCACAGGATTCCGCGCGGGCGTCTACTGCTCTGGCATCCCAGCAAAAGATGACGACAATGTCGTCACCGCCGAAGACATTCGGCGAAGCGCGGCAGGCCGTCAAATCATCTACTGGGCGATCAACGATGCCTGCCCCCCCGCGCCCGGCTGCAGTTTTCCTGTAAGTCCGCCCGCTCACCCGCCAAGTCCGGCCCAGAGTGGTGTCCCCTTCGCCGAGGTCTGGCAGTTCGCGCAATCGCCCCGCCGCAAAGATGTGGCCGCACACTGCTCCAATTACAGCCGCGACGGCAACTGCTATCCCCCAGGAATGCCCGCTGCGCAACGACTCCACCTAGACGTGGACAGCGCAACCTCTCCTGATCCCTCAAACGGCAGAACCCATTGACAAGAACCTCTCTCGATCTCGAGGGGACGAAGAATGGAGCAGTTAGCAATTGGCAATTAGCGATTAGGCAGGAGGCACACTTGCTTCCAGATGAAAGGGTTTAACCACTAATTCGAACTGCTAATTGCCAACTGCCGCTTTCCGGTTTGCGTTAGAATAGAAGCATCCACCATGGCCGACCGAACCTTCACGCTCGAAGAAGCCCATTCGCTGCTACCTGTGCTCGAATCGCTTCTGCGCACCGCCATCAGCGGCAAGAAACTCATGGAAGAAGTCGAAGCTGAGATGCAGGCGCTGACCCATCGCATCTATCTCAATGGTGGCACGCATGTTGACATAGTGGCTGTTGCACGGCGCAAGGCCGAGCGCGCGAAGGCCGAGCAGCGCGCTAAAGATGCCCTCGCCGAAATCGACTCTATCGGGGTGCAAGTCAAAGATATTGACATTGGCCTGCTCGATTTTCCCTGCGTAGTCGAAGGCCGCGTCGTGCTGCTCTGCTGGAAAATGGGTGAGACCTCCATCACTCATTGGCACAGCACGGATGAAGGATTCGCCGGCCGCAAGCCGATTGATGAGCGCATTGCACGCTCCAAGAGGACGAACTAGTTTCGGTCCGCTATTCTCGGTAAGAAGCGAACCCCCCGAGTTCCCCGCGAACTCATGCTATCCCAGAATTTCCACCGAGCTGCTTACTCCTTGCGACATCATTTCCAGTCTGATGTTGATTCACGCACGACCGGATTCTCGGAACGCTTGGTCCTGAAGGACACTAGGTGATTAGGTCTTTTGAGACCTTGAAGCCATGTCTTTTGGGGCCAACAATTAGAAAAAAGAAAGATACCGCCTCGCCGCGGCTCTGGAAGCTTTTCAGGCACGCGTGCCGGGCAATGAGGAAACCACGATGAAGCTTCACCGTGCAATTGATTTCTTAGCCTTCGGACTTCTGCTGCTGATGATTCCAGCGGCTTTGTCTACCCCCTCTTCGGCGGAGGTCGGCGTCGGCATTTCTGTCCGCGTTGGGCCGCCCGCACTGCCGGTTTATGCGCAGCCGATCTGTCCTGGTCCTGGGAATCTGTGGACTCCGGGCTATTGGGCTTGGAGCGACGACGCCGGCTATTACTGGGTGCCTGGCACCTGGGTGGTCGCTCCCGTTGGCATGTTGTGGACGCCCGGCTACTGGGGCCGGAATGGCGGGGTCTACGCCTGGCACGCCGGCTACTGGGGACCGCACATTGGTTTTTACGGCGGCGTTAACTACGGCTTCGGTTACGGTGGCGTCGGCTTTGCCGGCGGGGAATGGCGCCACGGCGCGTTTTTCTACAACACTGCCGTGATGCATGTCGACTCTGTTCACGTCAGGAACGTGTACGTGAACCGGACGGTTGTAGTCAGAAACGAGTCTCACGTGGCATTCAACGGCGAAGGCGGTGTGCGGGCGCGGCCGAGCAGAGAAGAAGAATCGTACGGGCGTGAAACGCACCGGGCCGCTTTGGCGGAACAGACTCGGCATGAACATGCCGCCAGCCGGAACCATGAATTATTTGCGTCCGCAAACCACGGCCGTCCGGCGGTAGCCGCGACCGGACGTCCCGGCGAATTCAAAGGACATCAGGTGGTCGCTGCGAAGTCTGCCGGAGCGCCGTATCACGCGCCCAAAGTCTCTCCAAAAGAGGCGCGCGCACCGGCCGCCGAAGCCAAACATCCCGCTTCGAACCGTTTGCACGCGGCCAATCGCCCGTCTACGCTGCCCAGCAAGAGCAATTCTTCACATGCTGTGATCGCACCGCGACCGGTGAGTGCCCATCCTCAGAACCAGCCGCACGTGCAAGCTGCACCCAAAGCCGGTCCTGCTCCGGCCAGGACAAAGAGCGCTCCGCGGGCGGCGAATCACGAGAATAAACGATAAGCCCTTAACTGATAACAAGGTGGCCAGCCGCTGATTTTAGCGCTGGCCACTTTTTTTGCTATGCGGCTGCGTATCGAGGAGAAGCCTGAGAGCCCGCATTTTTTATGCAAGGGCGCTGTCTCGTTGGCGTTCTATTGGAGAATCGGCGTTAGCTGGGGTGGTTCCGTGCTGGCACGGAAGTGCACTTGCACGCCCATCCCGAATTCTCTTCTGCTACAATTTTTTACAACCGCCGTCGCGTAGAAACCGTATCGTAGAGACGTAGCTTGCTACGTCTTCAGTGCGACGGCAGCCCGTGCAGGGCGGGAGATCGAGTTTTACAGCAAGACGGGTCAAGCAAAGTAGCGGCGGAGGATTTCGGCCGGAGCGAAACGCGCCTAAGGAGTCTTAACCACTATGTCATCGACCAAACAAAAACTCCGCTTGGCCTGCACCTTCGCCATGCTCGTGACTTTGGCGCTCACCATAAGCTGCACCGGCTTCTTCGTGAACCCTACTCTGTCGTCGCTCGCGATCGGGCCAGCGTCGCCGACCATCGAGACTGGAACCACCGCTAACACGGTGCAAATGACCGTGTTCGGCACCAACAACGATGGCAGCACTACGAACAGCCCGTCAGTCTCCTGGAGCATTAACCCTACAAGCGTGGCTACGATCTCTTCTTCGGGCTTAGTGACATCAGTGAGTACCGGAACTGCCACAGTCACTGCAGCCGCCAATCAGAATCCATCAATAACCGGGACGCAGACTGTGAACGTAACGGTTGGATGTATCCAATCCATCAAGATACAACCAACAAGCGGGCCTCCCTTGACCACGAATGCTCCGACCGACACCTTCACGGCACAAGCTACGACATGCAACGGCATCGTTGATGTCACTCCGGTTGCGACTTGGACGTCGAGCAATACGAGCCTGGCTACAGTCTCCGCTGGCACGGTCACGATGGTGCCGGGCAATACGACCGCCGGAACCGTAAGCGTCACAGCCGCAATCGGCAACATCATAAGTCCCGCCGTAACCATAACGGTGTCGCCGTAGGAAAGTACTGTCGGGTGCCCCGCTTCTCGCCTCAT
>JAUTWY010000346.1 GCA_030838305.1 Acidobacteriaceae bacterium | reverse complement strand
CAAACGTCGATGGAAACCGGCGTGAAAATCTTTGTGGAGAACTATATTGCCGATACGGCGCAGCACGTAGCGTCGGCCTACCTGACGTTTGTGGCCATCGACGCCCAGGGGAACCATTTGAAAGTCCCGGCGGTGATTCCCGAAACCGCAGATCAGCAGCGGCGTTATGACGACGCGGGGCGGCGGCGGGAAGTTCGGCGGGCGGAAATGGAGCGGCGGCGCAAGGCGAAACGGTAATGTCAGACGTGCCAGCACAATCGCGGAGTTCGCTGAGAAGTGCCGCGGGGAACGCTGAGGGCGGTTGGGCTGGCCTTCAGCTCCCTGTATAATTTGTAAGTCTCATCCATCCTGATTGATTCTTGGAGTGTGATCCCTTGAGTGCACATATGCCGTCTCATCCCGGGCAAGGCGCGCCGGGACCGCAACCGTTGCCCGGAGTTAATGCCATCATTGCAGTGGGTTCGGGCAAGGGCGGCGTGGGAAAAACAACGCTGTCGGTGAATCTGGCCGTCGCTCTGGCCAAAATGGGGCATAAGGTCGGCCTGCTCGACGCGGATGTGTATGGGCCGAACGTGCCGTTGATGCTGGGATTGAGCGGACAGCCAAAGATGGCTGGGGAAAACCGCATCGAGCCTCTGGAGGCTTTTGGAGTAAAAGTCATCTCGGTGGGCTTTCTCAATCCGGGGGACAAGCCCGTCATTTGGCGCGGACCCATGCTGCACCAGATTGTGAAGCAATTTCTCGGGATGGTGGAGTGGGGACATCTCGACTACATGGTCGTCGACTTGCCGCCGGGCACGGGGGACATCGCGCTGTCGCTGGTGCAATCGGTACCGCTGACGGGCGCGGTGGTGGTTTCGACTCCGTCGGATGTTTCTTTGCAGGACGCGCGCAAGGCAATTGAAATGTTCCGGCAGATGAAAGTGGATATCGTGGGCGTGGTCGAGAACATGAGCTATTTCGTGTGTCCGCATTGCAATCACGAGATTGATATCTTCTCGCGCGGCGGAGCGGAAAGGATGGCGCAGCAGTTTACTGTGCCGTTTCTGGGGAATATTGAGCTTGACTCCGAGGTGCGCAAGTCTGGGGATGGAGGAAAGCCGGTCGTATTAGAGGGCGAAAATTCGCCACATGCCAAGTCGATCTTCGCGTTTGCGCGGAAGGTGGCCGCGCGGGTGGTGGAGATTAAGGCGGGCGAGTCAGCCAGCGTGATTCAGATTCAGTAACTCAAAACCTTTAACACAGAGGGCAACGGAGGATCACAGGGTAAGGTCCCTTTGTTTGTGCCGTCAATTGGCGAACCGCGCGAGCCGCCACACGTCGCTGGGTTCGCCTTCGGTCAGGATCAAGTCAGCCATCATCTCTCCCAGCGCCGGCCCATGCTTGAAGCCGTGGCCGGAGCCGCCGCCGAGCAGCCAGACATTGTTCATGCGGGGATGGCGATCCAACACGAAGTGGCTGTCAGCAGTCTGCTCGTACTGGCAGACGCGGGTCTCGATCAGCGGAGCATCTTTCATTGCTGGGAAGCGAAAGGCGATATATTCGCGAACGCGCTTCAGCGTCGCCTGGCTGACGAACCTCTCACCGTTGGTGGGATCGAAGTTTCTGCCGCGGGTGTCGTCGGCGACCTTAAAGCCACGGCGCCCTTTTCCGGGGATGCCGTAGAAAAAGCGCTCGCGGTGATCGCCCCAAACGGGGAGATGCGCGTCGGTGAAGCGCGTATCTCCGGCGGGGGGGCCAAAGAAGAAAATATCCTGCTTCGTCGCGCGGATGATGTTGCCCAGAGTCTCGGGAAACAATTTGCCTAGCCACGGACCGCAGGCGAAGACGTAGTGATCCGCTTTGAGCCGCGTACCATCGGAGAGCCTCAAGCTCCGAAGCGGTGGTGTATCGAGACCATCTGCCAACACTGCAACCTGCCGGTAGATCCCGCCTTCTGCCATGAACGAGTCGACCACCGCCTGGCAACTGGCGCGGGCATCGAGGTATCCGCATTCGGGTTCGAAGATTCCCCAACGGACATCGGAGAAATTCACCTGCGGCCACCGTTTCTTCATCTGTGCCGTAGACAGCTCTTGGAACTCAATCCGAGCTTCGCGAAGTGGCTGTAGAGAACCGCGCTCGAAAGCATCGTCGGTGCTGCTGACCATCCAGAGAACGCCGGTGCGGTGCAAAAATTGCCGCTTCCATCGGCGTTCGTATTTTTGCCAGAGCTTGAGGCCGCGGGCGGCGGTTTCGGTGTAAGGCTGGTCGGGACCGTAGGTTCCTCTCATGATGCGGGTTTCGCCGCCCGAAGACGCGCGCGAGTTACCGGGACCCCAGGCGTCGAGCAGTGTGACGCGAGCTCCCTGTTCACTAAGGTGCAGAGCAGTCCATCCGCCGAAAGCGCCGGCTCCGACAACCGCAACATGAGGTTTGGATTTCATCGCAAATGATTCTGCGGTCGAGGATACGCGGGGAATGCGGTACAGGGAAGATGCGTGAGTGGTTCCGTCTGCTTCTGCGTGCAAAAATCTGATGTGTGCAACGGCAATATCCTAAATCGCCGAGGTCGGGGAGAAAAACCGCGGGAAGCGCGGAGGATCCTGGCAGGGTACGCAGCGTTAGATAGTTGCGATAGCCACGATAGCCATGCGGTCCTTGACAGGAAGGTGTGCCGTTCCTAGAATCCAAGCAGGGAGCGGTGTTTGCGTCGCAGGGCTAAGTTTCTGCATCTAAGATAGTTAGCTGAAAATAATTTGCAGGCGAACCGAGCGGGAACCGAAACGAAGTAGTCTCGATGTAGGCCGCTGAAATTCCCAGAGTTTAAATGCCATCTGACCCCAATATCGGCAAGCGGGAACGTGAAGTTCTGACGGCTCTGGTGGAAACTTTTATTTCCACGGGCGAGCCTGTCGGTTCGCGAACTCTCTCGCGCTCCAACCGCGAAGGTCTGAGTGCGGCAACGATTCGCAACGTGATGGCCGACCTGTCAGACGCGGGATTTCTGGAGCAGCGGCATAC
>JAUTWY010000112.1 GCA_030838305.1 Acidobacteriaceae bacterium | reverse complement strand
ACCTGACTGACATGGCAGCTGTCTTGCGGCAAGCCAGGCAAAAAGTTGTAGTTTGGAAAACGGAGAATTCTGCCGAGGTTCTCGGCGCCAACACGCGCGGCGAACTTTCTTTCATCGACCATCAGATCCGGATGCGCAAAGCTCACGAGCTTATGGCCGAGGGCGTTACCATCTTCTATCCCGCCACCTGCGTGATGGACAGCGATGTTGAAATTGCGCCGGATACAATCATCGAACCTTTCGTACAGATTCTCGGCCGCTCGCGGATCGGCGCCGGCTGCCGCGTTCGTTCCTACTCTGTGATTCGCGACTCCGAAATCGCGGACGCCGTCCTCATTCGTCCCGGATGCATTCTCGAAGAAGCCCACATCGGTCCCAGCGCCATCATCGGGCCCTATTCCCATCTGCGCCCCGGCAGCGACATCGGAGAAGGCGCGCACGTCGGCAATTTCGTCGAGACCAAAAAGATCAAACTCGGCAAGGGATCGAAAGCCAACCACCTAACTTATCTTGGCGACGCCGAAATCGGCGCCGGAGTCAACATCGGCGCCGGAACCATCACCTGTAATTACGACGGAGTCAACAAACACAAAACTATTATCGAAGACGGCGTCTTCATCGGCAGCGACAGCACGCTGGTCGCGCCCGTCCGCGTTGGCAAAGGCGCCTACGTGGCCGCCGCCTCCTGCATCACCAGCGACGTCCCCGGAGATGCTCTCGCAATTGGCCGCGCCCACCAGATCGTAAAACCCGGCTGGGCCAGCGCGAAACGCACCGCGCGCAGGCCCAAGTAATCGATTCCTACTCAAGATGCTCATGTGGGGACAACCACCCTCGGCGCTGTCCGATTGAGCGAAGCTCGAAACTTCTGGATAACTTCTGGCAATGTGACACGCGATTGCGTCTCAAAGCCCGAATTACGAACTCGTCCTAAAAAACAAAAGCACCAAGACCCGGTTTCCTCCGTGTCTCAGTGCCTCCGTGGTGAAACTGCTTAGCCCCTAATGCGACACAGCCGCGAACAGCTCCGAGTGCATCAGAGACTGAAACTGCTGGTCGCTCGATTTGAAGTGGAATTTTACGTTCGACCCGTCGGACTCCACGCTGGTATTATCCATCGCCACTTTTTCCGGGGCGCTCGCACTCATCTTCTTGTAGAGCAGGCCGGCCTTCACCAAGGACGACAGCGTAGCCGCGCTCAGCGCATCAGAAGCCGCCACAGTAAGGTCGAAATTCACTCCGCTGGTGAAATTCATCGTATAGCGCGACCCCAGCAGGCGCTTCTTGATGGTGTCGTAATCTGCAATCTTGGCGGCATCGCCCAGGGCCGAACGCATTACGTTCTGCGTCCCCTGCTGATCCAGAATGCTCCACACCGGCGCTGAATCCACGTCCGACATCATGTCGGACATCACCGAGTTCGTATCCACGTTCAGAACCTCGCCATCGCGCGTATCCAGAGCGAACTTCACCGCCGAACTGTCGCCAAACAGCAGAGTACTGTCGTCCAGAAAACTCATCACCATGCCGCCGTCCATGGAATAAATACTCGAGGTACGGTACTTCGTCGGCTTAATCTTTTGCGCCGTCATCTTCTTCAGTACACTCTTCATCGAGAATGATCCCGCCGCCACTCCTACCGCCTTGACCGCTTGCTTCGGCGTACGAAATGACGCAAAGGCCAACGTATCTACATCCTTGTCAGGATCGACTCCAAGCCCCTTCAGCGCGCTCTCGAACTGCTTCAGATTATCCGGCAGCACTTGCTGCTTTAACTTCATCGCGGTATCCGAGTCCTTCAGCGCCCGGTAATCCACCGAGATCAGTTGCTGCAGATCCGCGGGAATGACCGCGCGTGCCGACGAATTGAGTGGCATGGCATTCGCCACATTTACACAAAGCACAGCCAGCAACACGGTGCTCAGCAGGGAGACTACACAAGCCTTAACGGTTTTCATGACGGTGTCAGACCTCATAATTCGTTTCCTGGACCATGAACTCCTGGACGATGAACGGGAAATCGCTGGCCTCTTGCGGGTTAGATGCCTGTTTTCGCCTTCCCGTTAACTGGTGATCCTATTCTAAGCCTGATCCCTAGAAGCGTGCCAAATCCGAAAGTGCTAGCCCTATAACCAATTCGGCACAAGTCATTCCTCGGCGCTGCAATATTGTTTACCCGGATAGTGGAATTCGCTGTTAAGATGCCTTGGTACGCTACCGCACCCATCCACCTCGCCTTCTGGGTGTCAGAGAAATCAGGGAAATATTGAAAATCCTACTGTACAACCCCGACAATGGGGTTACGCGCAATTTCATGCCTCACCTCTGGATGTTCCTCCTGCAATCTCTGACTCCTTCTGGACATGAAGTCGTTTTGATCGACGGAAACGCTCAACCCATGGATGAAGCCGGGATCGCCGCCTACGTCCTCGAACAGAAAATCGATCTGGTCGGCATCGGTGCCATGACTCGCATGATTGCCAAAGCCTATCGCATGGCGGACGCCGTTCGCGCTGTCGGAGTGCCGGTAGTGATGGGCGGTCCTCACGTCACCGAAATGGCGGACGAAGCCTTGGGGCGCGATGGAGGTCTCCGCCACGCTGACGCTGTAGCACTCGGCGAGGCCGATGACACCTGGCCGCGCATTGTCGAGGATGCCGCACGCGGGCAGTTGCAGGATATTTACGCTCCTGTCGACGCCGCCGGCAAAGAACTCAAGCCATCCCTGAAACCTTATCCCGTGATTCCCTGGGACACTATCGATTTGCGCCAATTCAATCTTGTGCCTCAGCCCGCTAAGAAATGGCTGCAAAAGCT
>JAUTWY010000285.1 GCA_030838305.1 Acidobacteriaceae bacterium | reverse complement strand
GCGGGGAAGCCATCCAGCGCTAAACATGTCCCATGGGCGTTTCCCGGGACTTAGCCCGGATGGCGCGAAGTAACCGTTCAACTCCCATTGCGACGGGCATACCGGATCGCGCTCCCCATAAGGATCGCGGCAAGTCCGACGAATAGGATATGGCCCCTCCACGTGGGCACCCAGCCCAGATATGGCAGAAGAAGCGCAGTCAGCCCAAGCCACACCAGAATCAGCAGAGCGAAGCTGCCATCGTCCACAAATAGTCCAAAGATTTCGCGGAAGATCGTCCGAAGCCAATTCATTCGCTCACTCCCGTTTGTATGTTGACCGCAGACTCCATCAGATTTGTCTTGCCGCGGCAAAGCGCAACAGTCAGAATCGCGATCACGAAATATCCGAGGACGAGACCAAAAATCCACCAATCTCCCCCCGGCCAGATAAAGTCCGCTCCCTCTCCCACCCAGAACGTGCCGAATGCAGAAAGCAACACTCCCACGACGAATTTCAACTTGTTTTCAGGGACATTGGCGAGCGGCCGATGCAGCGCGAAACCAAATGCAATGACAACCACGAGAGCGGCGATCGCCCCGAGGCTTGCCGGCAGCAATAGGCCCACACCGCCAGCGCCAACTGCAACAACGATGAAAACAACTTCAGTGCCTTCCAGCATGACAATCTGAAATGCTGTTGCGAATGCCACCCGATCCCAGCGTCTGGTACCAGGCAGCCTCCGCATTGAGGCGGAGTTCTTTGCAAAGACCGCTTCCTCGTCATGCATGGGAATCCGGCCCGCCGAGCGCAGGATTGCCTTGCGCAGCCAACGCAGACCAAAGAGTAGAAGCAACACGCCAATTACTAATTGAAGGGTCTGAAGTGGCACGCAAGTCAGAGCGCGGCCCAAGCCCGCGATCAGTAGCAGAAGGATTGCCACTGCAGCCACGCTCCCCACAAGCGCGCTTCTCCAACCCCGGACGCTTCCGACTGCGAGGACCACGGTGAGCGCTTCCACACACTCTACGAGCGAAGCAAGGAAGCTCGCCACTATGGATGGTCCTACGTGTGCCCAATTCATATCCGTTAAGATGCGGCCAGATGAACTTACCCTTTCCCAATCTTAATGATTACATCGCCCTGTTAACCGGCCAATCGCTGCTCATTTTCATTCAGTTGATTTGGAGTTCGCGTATTTCGGCGAGGATCTTGGTGAGTCGTTCTGTCAGCGTTTTCCTCCCAGTTTCGCATGCTTGGCCGTCCAAACAGGAAGTTGTCATTGCTTCCGAATATTCCGTTTATTCGGGACAAATCGAAAACAGCAAGAACAGGATAACCCGGGATCCGGACATTAGCCTGCAAAAGAGGTTCCGTCCGAGTAGCCCACTACTCGATCGTTCGGAATTCCTTGGCGGGCCAAACGATGTCACACGGCAGGTACGTTCGTTGCAGAATCGATGCCGTCGATGGCCCCTCATACTGGTCACGCACAGTGCCAGAGAGCACTCCAACGTGGGTGCCCGGTGCGCTTTCTTGGAGGGCATTCAATGTTTCTACAAACCGGTAGAAAGAAATTCCACGAGAAGGAACCAAGTAGACCACCCGCTCCGCACGAGACTCCATCAATTGACCGACGATTGCAGACAGGTTTTCGGTTGGTGCCGGCTCCGAATTCACCTTGGCCTTCCCATCTTCGAGAAGTTCGACAAACACCCAACGACCGTCGCAGCTGATGTCCTGGCGAGGCTGTCGAAGCCTCAGAAGAGGCATACGAACCCCCATTGAAGCGGGCCGTTGTATAGCGAAGACGCACCCCAGAAGAATCAGGAAAAGACTCGCCAGCGGTAGAGCCATCGACGTGCGGAAGCGTTCAAGGGCCACATCGTTTTTGAACACCTGATGTTTTGCAATTGTTCCTGAATGTAATCCCGGCCACATCTCATCCGCATATTCCGGGGGTATCACCGGCCACCCGGAAGTTACCCCAAAACGGGGTCAATGTCCGGGTAGGCGACGATCCGACCGGAATTTGAAAATCGCCCTCTATCCGGCTCGATGATCGCATTGGCCTATTGTCAACATTTGACACTCCGCGTTGTGGAAATCCATGCTCACGGATCGGCTTTGTACGAATGGGAAGCGCGACACCTAGGCTCGAAGAAATGGATTGAATAGGCATGGGTCGCGCGTGAACCGGCAATCGAACCGAGCCACGAACTCGCCTGTCACTCTATGTAGTATTCTATAATCGGTTCGAGACGCTTATGCGAGACGTATCAACCAGTTTGCATGAGAGGTTCGCCATGGTTCTTCGCTTCACCCTATCAATCACTCTGCTGATACTAGGACTACCAAATCAAGCCACGCTGAAGGCGGAGACCCCGGCGCAGGCGTGCAAAAGCACGGTCACCGGGACGCTTGAGATGATTCCGCTTGAGAGTATGGTGTATGGCAACAAGCGTCTACTTCGCGTGTGGCTGCCGCCCGGCTACTCAGAGTCAGTTGCGGCTGCTAAGCGGTATCCCGTGCTCTACCTCTTTGATGGGCAGATGCTTTTCGACCGTTGCACATCCCAGCCGTTTCCAGATGAGTGGCGTGTGGACGAAACCATGACAGACTTGATCGCCAAAAAGAGAGTGCAGCCGTCGATCGTTGTCGGAATCGACAATGCCGGACCAAACCGCACCGATGAATACTCTCGGTACAGCGCGGTGGCGAACGCGCCACAAAAGCTGTCTGCTTTCATGACGACCGAAGTTCTCCCGCTGATCGATGGACGCTACCGAACTATAGGCGATCGGGCTCACCGAGGTGTGGGGGGCGCATCACTGGCTTCAGTAGCCGCACTGACCCTGTTACTGGACCAACCGGATACCTTCGGCTTAGGGCTTCTCGAGAGCACGTCGTTACAAAATGGAAACGGCAGAGTGCTACAAGAGACGTCGCCGGTCGTGCAGGGTCCGATACGCGTGTCCATTGGCGTGGGTACGACCGAGGTGCCGCCGGCGGAGGCCGCTTCACATGGATTTCCCTACTTCGACGAAGCCTTTGTTGAGATGAGCCATACGCTCGCTGAGAACCTGAAAAAAAGTTTGATGAACAGGCCGGAGGTGAAGCTCACCGTAGAGCAGGGCGGGCGGCATCACCCGAAGTACTGGAGCGAACGTTTCGGTCCTGCTGTGAGCTTCCTGTTCCCATCTGAGACAGAGGGTCAAAAGTAAGCGTGGTGCAGCGTTCGACAGATGCAGCGTTCCGGTTGTCAAACGAGTGATAAATCGCCGATTCACTCATTGACCTGTTCCGGCCGGTTGACCGCCTACCAGGAAGTAGTCCTCAAAAATGCGGTTCTCTCCGGATAGTCGACGATCCAGGCGCCTCGGCTT
>JAUTWY010000100.1 GCA_030838305.1 Acidobacteriaceae bacterium | reverse complement strand
TCGTCGTGCAGGTCGGCCTGCACTTCCTTGCCGCCAAGAATGTTTTCCAGACGCTTCAGTCGCTCGTCGGTAAGAATGCGGATCTCGTCGGAGAGGTTTTTCTCCAGCTTGCCGATCTGTGTTGCTTCGATCGACTTCGCCCGCTCATCTTTTTCCTGGCCCTTGCGCGAGAAGATCTTCACGTCGACGATGACACCCTCGATGCCCGGCGGGCAGTAGAGGGAAGCGTCGCGAACGTCGCCGGCCTTCTCGCCGAAGATGGCACGCAGGAGCTTTTCTTCCGGAGTGAGCTGGGTTTCGCCTTTGGGCGTCACTTTGCCCACCAGGATGTCGCCCTGCTTGATGCTGGCGCCGATGCGGATTACGCCCGCTTCGTCCAGGTTACGCAGCATGGACTCGCTGACGTTGGGAATGTCGCGCGTGACTTCTTCGGGACCAAGCTTGGTGTCACGCGCTTCGATCTCGTACTCCTCGATGTGCAGTGAAGTGTAGTAATCGTCCTTCACCATCTTCTCGGAGACGAGGATCGCGTCTTCAAAGTTGTAGCCGCGCCAGGGCATGAAGGCCACCAGCACATTGCGTCCCAGAGCCAACTCGCCGTGATCCGTGCAAGGACCGTCGGCGATGACCTCGCCCTTCAGGACGCGCTGTCCCTTCTTCACCACCGGCTTCTGGTTGATGCAGGTGTTCTGGTTCGAGCGCTTGAACTTGGTGAGCTGATAAATGTCGCTACCCACCTCGCGCGAAAGCTGCGTGGGATGGTGCTCGCCTTCAACACGCACGATGATGCGGTCGGAGTCGACGGAATCGATGATGCCGTTGCGCCGGGCCAGAACCACTGCGCCGGAATCGCGCGCGGTGACGCCTTCCATTCCTGTGCCAACGATCGGCGCTTGCGCGCGCAGCAGCGGCACGGACTGGCGTTGCATGTTCGCTCCCATGAGCGCGCGGTTGGCGTCGTCGTGTTCGAGGAACGGAACCAGCGACGCGGCGACCGACACCAGTTGCTTGGGGCTGACGTCGACGTAATCGACTTCATCGCGGCTTACCAGCACAAAGTTGCCGGCTTTACGGGCGTTGACCAGTTCGGAAACGATGCGGCCCTTGTCATCAAGCTCCACGTTGGCCTGCGCGATGGTGTGCCGATCCTCTTCCCACGCGGAAAGATAGAAGGAGAACGGCTCGATCTGCGCCGGCTTCTTGCGCTTCTCTTTCAACTCAGCATTGATCTTCTCGATCTCATGCTTTTCCATGTGATCGCCGACTTTGTGGTCGCTGTCGCCAGTGTTGACTACGCTGACGTAATCGATCACACGCCCACCCTTGATCTTGCGGTAGGGCGACTCAATGAACCCGTAGTCGTTGATGCGGGCGTAGCAGCTGAGCGATGAGATCAGTCCAATGTTCGGACCTTCCGGCGTCTCAATCGGGCAGATGCGGCCATAGTGCGTGGGATGTACGTCGCGGACTTCGAATCCAGCACGCTCACGCGACAGACCGCCCGGCCCAAGAGCCGAGAGACGCCGCTTGTGCGTGATCTCGGAGAGCGGGTTGGTCTGATCCATGAACTGCGACAGCTGCGACGACCCGAAAAATTCGCGGATCGCAGCCATTACCGGCTTGGCATTGACCAGGTCATGCGGCATCGCCGTGGACATTTCCTGGTACACGGACATTTTTTCTTTAATCGCCCGTTCCATACGGACCAGGCCGATGCGGAACTGGTTTTCCATAAGCTCGCCGACCGCGCGAACGCGGCGGTTGCCGAGGTGATCAATGTCGTCCACCGATCCGATGCTCTTGCGCAACTTCAGCAGGTAGCCGATGGTGCCGTAAAAATCGTCGGGATCAAGGGTGCGCTTGTCGAGGCTGGTGGCATCCTGGTTCTCGAACAGCTTGATGTTGAACTTCAGCCGGCCGACTTTCGAGAAATCGTACTTGCGCGGATCGAAGAACATGCCGTGGAACAGCGCAGTAGCAGTGTCCAAGGTCGGCGGATCACCGGGGCGCAGCTTGCGATAGATTTCGATCAGCGCTTCCTGCGGAGTCTTCACGGAATCGCGCTTCAGCGTCTGGCTGATGACCGTGCCGACGTCGTCGCGCTCCGGGAAGAACAAGCTCATCTCCACTACGCCGGAGTCGAGAATCTTCGAAACCTTGTCGGCATTCAGTTCGGTGTTGGCTTCAAGCAGCACTTCGCCCGTGGTCGTGTCGACGACGTCAGCGGCAGCCCATGCGCCTTCGAGATCGGTAACATCGACTTCGATCTCGGAAATTTTCGCCTTCTGAATGTCCTTTAGAATCTGGGCATTGATCTTGCGACCGGAGTGGGCGACCTCGTCCCCTGACTTGTTCTTGATGCTGTGCGCCAACTTCATCCCCAGCAGGTTCGTGGGCTTCTCGCTGGCCGGGTCGAGGGTCCAGAAAAGCTTCTTGTCTTTGATCGCAATGCGGTCGACGGTATAAAAGGAGCGAAGAATGTCCTCACCGGAACGCAGGCCCAGCGCGCGCAAGAAGATCGTTCCCAGGAACTTGCGTTTGCGGTCAATGCGGACGTAAAGCACGTTCTTCTGGTCGTACTCGAATTCCACCCACGATCCGCGGTAGGGAATAATCTTGCCGAGGAAGTAGGTACGGTTGTTCGCGGTCTCGAAGAACACGCCAGGAGAGCGGTGCAACTGGCTGACGATCACGCGCTCCGTACCGTTAATAATGAAGGTGCCGTTCTGGGTCATCAGCGGCACGTCGCCGAAGAAGACTTCCTGCTCCTTGATGTCGCGAATCGAGCGGTTCCCGGTCTCGGCGTCCTTGTCAAAAATCGTAAGGCGCATCGTGACTTTGAGCGGAGCGGAGTAAGTCATACCGCGCTCTTCGCACTCGGCCACGTCGTACTTCAGCTGCAGTCCGACCGGGTCGCCGCACTTGTTACAAAAGTCGGGGGTGTTGGCGTTGTAGGTTCCGCACTTCTGGCAGAGCACATCGCCGGGGTGAAAGGGGTCGGTAATGACGGTATTGCCGCAATTCTTACAAGTTGTGCGGAGGTGGTGCAGGCCCTTGAGGTGCCCACACTTGCACTCCCAGTTACCAATGGCGTAATCCACAAACTCAAGTTGTGATACGTTGCGGAAGTCGGTGATCGGGAAGACGGACTGGAACACCGCCTGCAATCCGCCGTCTTCGCGCTCGCTGGGCAGCTTGTCCATCTGCAGAAAGCGGTCGTAGGAGCGCTTCTGAACCTCGATCAGGTTCGGGATCTGGATGGTGGCTGGAATCTTAGAAAAATCAAAACGTTTACGGAAGGCATTATTCTTCATCGTCAAGAAACTCCCAATGTCAGGCGCAGCCGTGCGCTGCGATAACCCGCGGAATGTGGGGCGCCCATCGCGCCGCGCTGCTTAAGACGTTGCTGCGAACTTGTTTATGCCGGAAAACACGACGGGGCGACTGCAGGGAATAGTCTTCCCGCAGACGCCGTGCAAGGCGTTTCGCCAATCTTGATTTGTACGTTTCGCGCCAGTTTCCTTCGGCCGTTTCCGTTCCGCCTGCCCACGGAACAGTGCCCAAGCTTCCCTGCGGGTCTCGCCCGCGATTGAGTGAGGCCAGGGGAAGCGGTGTTATATAGATGCTAGCACTACCGCCCCGGCTTCACAACTAGAACCTGAATATTTCCTGAGACTTGCACAGGATCTGGTGCGGGACCGTGCTTGCGGGCACGGGCGCCACTGGATCCTTCGCGAAGAACGCTCAGGATGAGGATGACCGCAGCAGGCTCCCGCTTCGCCACCCGTCACGCAAAAAGCCGCGTGACGGACGTCTCGGCTCACGCCCGCTAGGCGCGGTCACTTCACTTCCACAACAGCGCCCGCCTCGGTAAACTTCTTTTTGATGGTCTCGGCTTCGTCCTTGGAAACGCCTTCCTTGATGGCCTTGGGCGCTCCATCCACCAGTTCCTTGGCTTCTTTCAAGCCCAGGCTGGTGACTTCGCGGACGGCCTTGATGACGTTGATCTTGTTGGCGCCGACTTCTTTGAGCATAACGGTGAACTCCGTCTTCTCTTCCGCCGGAGCCGCGCCCGCTGCTGCGCCGCCACCACCCGCCATCATTACCGGGGCGGCTGCCGCCGCGGACACACCGAGGCGCTCTTCGAGTTTCTTGACCAGTTGCGCCGCGTCCAGCAGCGACAACCCTACGATTGACTCTTCCAACTGTTGCAGGTCTGCCATGTTAATTTCTCCACTTTTCGAGTTATGAATTTCTTGATTTTGTTACCTTGGGCCGGGTTTCCAGTGCGACAGGCTCAATGTCCGGCGCCAGACAACGCCTGAATCTGAACCGCGCAACCCCTGACTTTCCGATAACTAAACCTTTTCGGACGGCTCTCACCGTCCCGAAACCTGTGCAACTGCGGCTCAAGCTCCAGCCCCAGCCTCTTCCTTGAACTTTTTCTGCTGCACGCCCTGATCGACCACCACAGCCAGGTTGCGCCCCACCGCGTTCAATACTGTCACCAGACGCTGCGCCGGAGCATTGATCAGGAACAGCAGCTTCGACATCAACTCGTCCTTCGACGGCATGCTGGCCAACGCTTCGATCTCTTTGATCGTAATCACGCGGCCTTCGACTACGCCCACTTTGAAAGTGAACTCCGGAGTATCTTTGGCATACTTGGTCAGCGCCTTGGCCATGGCCACGGGATCGCCCGTGGTGTAAGCGATGGAGGTCACGCCGGAAAGGTTCTTCAGACCTTCCTCGATCTTGGTGCCCTTGGCCGCACGCTCTGCCAGTGTGTTCTTCACGACCTGATACTTCGCGCCCGCGCCGCGCAATGCTTTGCGCAGTTCGTAGTCTTGCGCCACAGTCATCTTTGAGTAGGTGGCCACAACCGCGTTGGATACGTTTTTCAGGTCCTTACTTAGCTTTTCGACCTGTTCCTGTTTTCTTGCTTTGGTAACCGCCATTGTCGAATCCTCTTATGTCCTTTTAGGGACAACCGTCTCGGCTGTCCGCCGGGCGCAGCCCGGCATTTCGCTTACGCCTTGGCTGCGGTCTCGATCGGAGCCGTATCCAGCAAGATTCCAGGCCCCATGGTCGAGCTTAAGGTGCAGCCTTTGATGTACTTTCCCTTGGCCACTGACGGCTTGGCTTTGATCACGCTGGTGATCAGCACCGTTGCGTTCTCGATTAACTTGTCGGGCGAGAATGAAATCTTACCCACCGGAACATGCACCAGCGCCGTCTTGTCGGTGCGGAACTCGACCTTGCCGGCTTTCACTTCCTGGACTGCCTTGGCCACATCCACCGTGACTGTTCCGGTCTTCGGATTCGGCATCAGGCCTTTGGGACCGAGAATCTTTCCCAGCCGTCCGACGGATTTCATCACGTCGGGAGTAGCGATCAGAGCGTCGAAATCGGTCCAGTTCTCTTTCGTGATCTTCTCGACCATCTCTTCGCCGCCGGCGTAATCGGCGCCCGCAGCTTCCGCTTCTCTGATCTTGTCGCCGGAAGCGATCACGAGAACCTTTTTGGATTTCCCCAGTCCATGCGGCAAAACGACTGTGCCGCGCACCATCTGGTCGGCGTGCTTGGGATCGACGCCGAGGCGCAACGTGATCTCGACGGTTTCGTCAAATTTGGCGAACTTGACCTTCTGCAATAGCGGGACCGCATCTTGCAGAGTGTAGGGGCGCTGCTCGACGGCGGCATGCGCCTTGGCAATATTCTTTCCTTCTTTTTTCATTTTGCTTTCCTTGTCTCCCACCGCTCATCGTTACCCGGTGAGCCGTGGTGCTTTCGACTACTTCCATGGGGCGCGGGCGCCCTGGCCCGCGAAATCTCAACGTCCCTTCCATCAGCCTCGTGGAGCCTGGCTCGCTTCGCTCGCTGGACAGCCGAGGCGGCTGTCCAGCGATTTATCCGACCACTTCAATGCCCATCGAGCGCGCCGTGCCGCGAACGCTCTTCATTGCGGTTTCCACCGACGCGGCATTCAGGTCAGGCATTTTCTGTCTCGCGATGTCTTCAATTTGCTTCGCCGTCACCTTGCCAACTTTGTCTTTGTTCGGAGTGCCGGAGCCCTTGGCGATGCCAGCCGCTCGCTTTAGAAGAATCGAGGCCGGCGGCGTCTTGGTAATGAAGGTGAAGGACCGGTCGTTATAGACCGACACCACGACGGGGATGATCAATCCCTCCATCTCCTTCTGATTGGTGCGGGCATTGAACTGCTTGCAGAACTCCATGATGTTGATCTGCGCCTGGCCCAGTGCTGGGCCCACAGGAGGAGCCGGGGTTGCCTTGCCTGCCGCAATCTGAAGCTTTACGAAACCTGTAACTTTCTTGGCCATTTAATTCATCCCTAATTTCTGTCGGTGTGGGGACGCGCCCACACGATCTAAGCTATGCCACCTTCTCCACCTGATTAAATTCCAACTCGACGGGGGTAGAGCGGCCGAAAATCGTTACCATCACTTTCAGGGTCTCGCGGTCTTCATTTACTTCGTCCACAATGCCCTGGAAGGT
>JAUTWY010000274.1 GCA_030838305.1 Acidobacteriaceae bacterium | reverse complement strand
GTGAGGGCCTGTTCGCCCCAGCCAGGATGGACTGAACGCGAGCCTTCAAATGTTCAGACGATGCGGCGAAGTCTATTCCCCATGCCCTGGGATCCTGCGACGAATTCAATCGGGCGAAGTGAATCAGGCACTCTGCATATTCGGCTCGTCTCGCTGGAGAGTCAGAGATCACGGCGAGATCGCAGGCGAGCTCGCGGTCGAATTGTATTTTTCGCAGGGCATACCAGGCTGCAGGATGAAAGAACAGAAGCGCACGGCATAGGACGGCAAAGCCGTTCCAAAGGAAGTCCCAGCGGCGAACGTGGTGGAGTTCATGACGCAGAATATCTTCGAGCTCGGAACGATCCTGCTGGAGGCAAAGATGCGGCAGGAGAATGATTGGCCGAATCCATCCGAAGGTCGCCGGGGACGCAGCCCCGGACAGGACGAGCAATTTCGAACGGCCGACATGAAGGCTCTCTGCAATTGATTGAAAGACGGCTGCAATCTCGTCCGGTGGCTTGGTGGTGAAACGCAGGACCCACCTGAGCTGTCGCTGCCTCTTGAAATGAGTGAGGAGAATGCAGGCCAGGGCCAGCAGATAGGCAATCCCAATCACACGGAATGCCACGCCCAACGGTACGGCCCATGAGCCAGGAATCTGCAAGGCGCCGGCGGTCGAAGTCACCGGCTGAACCGGGAGGCGAAGACTACCGGCAGGCATCTGTCCGCCGGCCAGAAATTGGTTCGCCATCCAGAGCCAGTACGCTGTGGTGCCGTAAATAAAAGCCAACCAGACCATGAACCTTCGGGTTGGCGAGCCGGCAAGCCGACTAAGGGCGAGGGACACCGCGAAGGCGAGTGTCGTCTTCAAAACAAAGCCTGCAAGTGCGGCCACAATATCGAGCAATAGGTCTGGGTTCATACCATCCTTGCATCATTCTCGATCGCCTAGCTCATATCGTTTACGATACTCCCTGATATACGCTTCGAGCTCGTCGAGCTGTTGCTTTTTGATTGGACTGGCTTCCAACAGATTGATGAGCAGTCCGGACGCCGATCCGCGAAAGTTCCTGGACACCAGCGCCTGTATCGAAAGGTGATCTATGGCCTTCCGGGTAACCAGCGGCCTGAAGACGAAGACGCGGCCTCGGCTTTCATGTGTAATAAACCCCTTTTGTTCCATGATACGGAGCAGGGTCTGTGTAGTCTTGTAATTGGGCTGTTCCTTTGGAGGATGAGCATTCACGACGTCCTCGACGGTGCCCTCTTGCTGGTCCCATAGAATTTGCAGAAGGCGCATCTCTGCAGGAGTCGGTACGGAAAGCTGTTGCTTTCCTGGCCCAACCTTTAACAGTTTCTTTCGCATACATGCCTCACCAGAACATCTTAAAGGTTTAAGATTATGCCAAATTCGACGCTTTGGGAATAGAGATTTTTTACGCGATGACAGGACCTGCAGATTTCACGATGCGCGCCTCAGGAAGCAGAAAGATCGGTTCCGCCAACTTCCAAATAGATACGAACAGCAATGCGGCCGTCTCGGCGCAGTGGCGGAGATGGCCAAGTTTGCGGTCGCTACAAGGATGGGCAAAGGCAAAGTGAGTGTCAACCACCGCTCTATTCGAACGACGTACATTGCACGGGCACGGTCAACAGCTTTTGCGTTCGTGTTCCTATTCCTTGTAGCGCTGTTACCGAGTTCGTTGCATGGTCAAGCGGCATCCATCCAGATCCCTGCGACCACCCCATTGTCGGTCCAACTGCCTCAACACGTTCCGATGAAGGCTGGGGAACCATTGGAAGGGCGCCTGCTCTATCCGGTCTATGTGGACAATCGCGTCGCGATACCCGCAGGCGGTGTTCTTCGCGGCAGGGTAATCCGTCTTGATTCCGACCGCAGCCGACGGATCCATTCCCGTCTTCGAGGGGATTTCACGCCATTTCATGTCCCCGTTGTGCAATTCGATCGACTGGTTCTTCCCGATGGAAGCCTCCAACCGATTGTGAGCGATCGCGCCAGGGATGGTGTCCCGATCTTGCGCCTGTCCCCTCCGCCCGGAAAAACAAAGGGCTCATTCATCCGCAGGCAGATCGCCGACGAGAAACAGCGGATGAAAGATACCGCCGCCCTATTCACCAAACCCGGTCGAGGCGATCGGCTAGTCCAATTCCTCTATACACAGTTGCCCTATCACCCCGAAAGGATCGAAAGCAAAACCTCGTGGAGAGTTGAACTGGCTCAGCCGCTCGATGTGAAGGTCGGGAACAGTCCACCGGCGGATGCAAGCGATCCGGTGAGTCACGAAGAGTACAAGCACGGCGAGAACAAGCAGGCGGCCAGGGAAAAGCCCGATGCGACGACACCAGGGTCAGATCGCGAGACAGAATGGCGACTGCGCGCATATCTGGAGCAGACAATCAGCTCCGCCAGCAGAAAGCCTGGCGACACTTTCCAGGCACGCGTCGCAGAGCCAGTTTTCAATGCAGACCACGCCCTTGTTGTGCCCGAAGGCTCCATACTGGTTGGACAGATCACACAAGCGAAGGCAGCTCGGTCGTTCGGACGTCAGGGGAAACTACGGTTTCGCTTTCGGGAGTTGGATTTTCCCAGCGGGTTTTCGCAACCTGTCGAAGGCACCCTCACCGGAGCCGATTCAAACAAGTCCGCAAATTTACAAATGGATTCTGAGGGCGGCGTGCAGCCGAAATCGCAAAACCGCGTGATCGTGCCTCTGGTATTGACGCTCCTTGCCGGGCGTGCTCTCGACGATGACGGAAGCGCGGCCGCCCATGGTGCTGTCGCCTCCAATGGCTTCGGAATCGTGGGCCGCGTTGTTGGCACCGTAGCAAGCTCACGGAACGTTGCCGCGGGTATAGGCGTCTACGGAGCCGCACTCTCCTTTTACGACCTCTGGCTGGCACGCGGCCATGACGTTGTCTTTGTGAAGAACACGCGCCTGGAAATTACGACCACACCAACGCGCAGCCCGATGAATACCCCAGGAACTGCGAAAACGCCCTCGCCGTCTCACTAGGGTAGAACCGGCGCAGTCGTGGTCTCTACATCGATGTCTACCTCGTTGCTGACATGAAGGAGGAAGGTACTTGGATCCTTCAGCCCCCAGGCAACGTATGGCACCTTGAAGTGCGTCGTTGCGCTGTA
>JAUTWY010000254.1 GCA_030838305.1 Acidobacteriaceae bacterium | reverse complement strand
CAAGAAGGTCAAACCGCTGGTGGGTGCGCCCGCAGCCAGGTTCGAGAACAAGGGAATCGATGATCCCGAGCCCCCGCCCGTGCCCGGCACTGTGATAAAGCCCGGCGTCAAACCGCTGGCAGTCGTCGGTGAGCTCCCTACTGCGGAAGCGCCGCCGATTGCGCTGTGGCCATCGCCCCAACCAAAGCCGAACTGGGTGCCGATGTCGCGCGCAAACTGCCGGGTCGCCGCCACCACCCGGGCTTCAATCTCAACTTCCTGCGTCTTGCGATCCAACTGAGTCAGCAGGCGATCGATGATGGGAATGACTTTCGGAATATCGTTGATGATCACTGCATTGGTACGATCGTCGGCTACAACGTCGCCCCGCACCGAGAGAAACTTCTTTGCCGTGATCACGACATCTTTCGCGTGGGCATAGCTCAGGAAGCGCGTGACCGAAACTTTCTCCACCGCCAGGGCTTCCGATTCCACCTGGGCGCGGCGTCCGTCCGCTTCTTTCTTCAGGGTTTCCACGGTCGCAACGCGCAGAACGTTACCTTCCAGTTCCCGCGCCAGGTCGTTGTTCTTGAGCACGATGTCCAGAGCCTGGTCCCACGGCACGTCATCCAAAACGATGGTCAGGCTACCGTGCACATTGGGATCGAGCACCACATTCAAGCCACTGATTTCATGAATCAACCGGAAGAAGTCCTTCAAATCGACATCCTTCAGATTCACTGAAATGGGTTCACCCGTGTACTTAGGGCCCGCCAGGGCGGGATGCTGTGCCGCCTGCGCCTGTTGTTCCGCCGCAAGATTTACCGCGGGTTGGATAACCGGTGCAGGAGGAGTGTTTTGCGACGATTGCGCCGCGCTCGCGCCGCTTGGCAGAAGTTCCGCGGCTGTCTTATCGGCAAACTTCGCCGCCGATTCCTGCGCGCGTTCGGTGGGTTCGGTTGTCGTGTCCGGAGCAGTTTTCTTAGCTTCGTAGGTAGGCTCGACGAAGACAAAATTGCTCGAAGGAGTCGACGCCGGGCTCTTTTGCGCGAACGCCGGAGCGCTAGCCTTGGCAGCATTCTGCGCTGGCGCGCTTGCCTTCACATTCTTTGGCGTGCTCGCGCTGGCCACTGCTGCCTTCTCGGTGTACAGCGTCAGCACTAGCTTCCCATCGGCAGATGGGTTCAAGTCATAGCGGCAGGCATGCTCCAGATCGACCACCACGCGGGTGGTCGGAGGAGTCTTGCCATCCATGCCAATGCGCACGCCTTTGACTCCAGCGCTGCCTACCGTGATGTGGCTCTGTCCCGTCGCCATTACCGTACCGGGCAGTTCCACGACCAGACGCGCAGGCGAGTCCGCAGTGCTCACCTTGGGCGAGACTGCGCCATTCGCACTGATCTCGACCCGGATCTCATCCGTGGCGCGAACCACATTCACTCGTTGCAGTTCGTTTCTCTGGCCCGCTGGCTGTGACGCCGGCGTCTCGGCGGCCGAAGCCACCAAACCCAACACCAGCAACGGTAGGATTACACTCAGCAATTGCTTTCGCATTTCGCTTCTCCCCAACCCGCGGGTCTACCCCGCGTGTCCTTCTTGAACTCGATTTTTTCAGTGCTCCAGATCTCCTGGTGGCACCGTCGTACCGCTAAACAGCCGGCGTAGTAATCCGCTTAACCACTTCTCGCGTGAACGGTTTCCCCAGCTTGTCCTGCATCGTCTCCTGGAACACTACGGAGTCTCCCGTGATTCTCACCACGAAGCCGTTGAACACAGGATCATTCTCGTGCAGGAAATACGCTTTATTCAGGGTGTTGGTTACGACCGCGATGAAGCCGCTTTCCGCCTTCACCACGCCTCGCACATTGATCTGTCCGATCTCCAGACACTTTTTGCCTGTCGAGCAACCTGACCCCCCGTTCTGCTGCACCACCGGGCTGAAGAATGGATCGCGCTTGCCGGTCATCGCCCACTTTTTCTGTTCCGGCGTTGGCGGCTTCGACGCTTCTACTTTCTTGATGACGCCAGGCGCATTGTCCTTGGCCGCAATTTTCGTAGCAGCGGCAGCCGTCGGCTTGGTTGCAAGCTTGGGATCCGCTGCCACTGTAATCGTGGCTTTTGGGGCAGCTACTTGCGCCCCTGGAGCTACCTTTACTATCTTCCCCGTGGACGCAGGAACCGCTGCCACTGCAACCTTCTGAGTTGTTGCAGGAGCCGCGACTGGCTTGCTCGCCGCAATTTGTGGCTTCGGAGCCGGCGTCGAGCTATTTGCCGGAACCTTGGCAGGAATCATCTTCGCAACTGCTTGCGTCGTGTGGAGCGTCAAGACGAACTTGTTGCCTGGGCCGGGCGTCAACTCATAGCCCAAGGCTTGCTCCAAGTCCACCACAACACTCGTAGTCGGAGGTGTTTTGCCGTCCATGCCGATGCGCACGCCCTTGACCCCGGCGCTATCCACCGGAATCTTGTTCTGGGGCGTCGCCATGATTGTTGACGGCAGCTCCACCACCACGCGTGCTGGCGACTTTAATTTGCTAACTTTCGGAGTCACCGCCTCGCGGGAGCTGATCTCGATTTGGATCTCATCCGCATTGCGGACGACGTTTACCCGCTCCAGCCGATTGTTCTGGCCCGCCGCCGAAGCCGAGGACGGCTTTGCAGCAGCCTTTACCGGAGCCGCCGGCTTGGCTGGAACCACCACGGGTTTCGCGGCCGCGGGACTGGCTGGCTTGGTTGGCGCAGCCGGTTTCGCACCCGGAATCGTCGCCGGTTTCACCGCTGGCGCCGGAGCGCCCGGTGTCGGCTTCGCCGATGGAGTCCGCTGCACCGAAGTTCCCGCCGCAGCATTGCTCTGGTTAATGGCAGCCGGACTTTGCGCCCAGCCTGCCCCCGTCATCATTGCCACTGCTAAAATGCCTGTCGTCAGCTTCATAAGCGATTCCTATTTGTTCACGACTGCAACCGTTCCGGGCTTAGCTCCCGGAGCCGCCGCAGCCGGTACCAGGTCGTGACTGAAGAACGTCGTGGCGGTAAATGAGGCCGCCACGCTCTCGTTCGGTGCGTACTGATAACTATGTTTCACCTTGGCATCGCTAGGAGCCTTGGTCGTCGATACCAGCAGCCCGCTGACGTTCACGATGCGCTCTAACTTCGCCACCCGGTCAAAGAAACTCAGCATGGAGTAGTACGGACCGTCCAACTCAAGGTCGAATGGGACTTCCGAGTAGTACTCCTTCGCCACCACGGGCTTGGCGAAATAGCGGCGCAACTCCACGCCGGCTTTTTGCGCTTCGCCGCTCATCATCTCCATGAAGGTGTCCACCGACTTCTCGTCCGGAACAATGCGGCGCTCGATTTCCAGCTGTTGTTTCAAGTTTGCCAGCTGCCGATCCATATCTTTCAGCTTCGGACGGTACGATTCGAGTTCGTTGTTTTCCCGAACCTTGTCCTGCACGGCGTGTTCTGCCGCGGCATTTTTATCGCTCTGGGTCTTGAACACTGTGAAGTACAGGGCCGCCGTTAACAGTGCTCCGCCAGCGATCACGGCTCCCCACTGCTTCAGGCCCGACAGTTCGCTAAAATTGATTGCCATAGGTCCGCCTTTACGACTTCCCCTTCTCGCAGGTCAGCATGAACTGAAATGCCTGCATGTCCTTGATCTGCTCGTCCTGGTAAGTCTCTTTGATCTCGACGCTCTTGAAGAATCCCGTCTTCTGGAGGTTCGCGATCAGGTTGGCCACCGCGTCGGTGCTCAGCGCAGTGCCTTCCAGACTCACGCTCGGGCCCGTGTCGTCCATCTTTCGCAGCCAGACGGCTTCGGTTCCGTTCACGGTTTCGCCCAGCATGGCCAGCAAGGTGACCGGCCCGCCAGACTGAGAATTGCGCAGCGAATCGATCACGTCCACGCGCCGCTTGTAGTTGTTGGCCTGAGTCTGCCGCTCCAGGTAGCGCGCCTTCACGTCGCTGAGTTCGCGGTTCTTCTGCTGCGCCGCCTGCATTTGCTTCGCAATCGACTGTTCCTGCCGGTCGAGCCGGTACCAGTAACCGAAATTCAACAGCCCGGTCAGCACCAGCATTGCCAGCAGTTTCAGCCGGGGCGAACCCATGTCGCCCATTTCCATTGCGGGCAACGTCGGTAAGCTGCTCCCTCCGGCACGCTTGTTCTTTCCCTTTGCTGTTTCGAGCAGATTGATTCTGATCATAAGGATTCAAAGCTCCTCAAAGCCAAGCCCACAGCTACTGCGAGCTGGCCCGGATTCTGCTCCACCAGTTCTGCTCCTGGGCCGTCAGAGGGCGGCACCACGCGCTGAAATGGGTTCAGCAATTCCACCGGCATCGAAAATTCCTGCCGCAACGCTTCCATCAGTCCCGGCACCTTGGCCGATCCGCCGGCCAGGTAAATCTTCTCGATGTGCTCGCCCGCCGCACTGGCCCGGAAGAAGTCAAACGTCTTCTGGATTTCCAGTACGATGATTTCCGTCACTTGTTGCAGGATCGGCGCCTTGGCATCTTCGCTCACCGTGCCAACCTTCGCACCCAGCTTCAGCTTCTCCGCATCGTCAAAGTTCAAGTCGAGCTCTTTCTGCAGAGAATCCGTGTACTGGTGCCCGCCCACGCTGACGTCGCGCGGGAACAATGGCGTCGTGCCTTTCACGATGTTGATGTTCATCACGCTGGCGCCCAGATTCAACAGCGCCACCACCTGGCCGGGGGCTGGCTGGTAGTTGTATTCGTAGCAGTTCTGCAGCGCCAACGCATCGATGTCCACAATAGCCGGGGTGCGCCCCGCCATCGAGAGTACGTTGGTGTAGTTCAAAATCTTGTCCTTCTTGACAGCCACCAGCAACACGTCCATCTGCGCGCTGCCCGCTTCCTCTGACAAAATCTGATAGTCGAGACTTACGTCCGACAGGTCAAAAGGAATATGCTGCGCCGCTTCTTTCTCGATGGTCTCAGCCAGTTCCTGATCGCTCATCGAAGGCAGCGAAATCTTTTTCACGATCACCGAGTGCCCGCTTACCGCCGTGGCTACCGACTTGGTTTTGATCAGGCAATCCGTGAACAATTTGGAGATCGCGCTCGATACCGTTCCCGAGTCCACGATCATCGAATCGACCACAATGTCAGAGGACAACGGTTCCAGCCCCAGGTGAGCCACTTCAATCTGGCTGCCCTTTTTCTTCAACTCCACCGCCTTGATGCTGGAAGAGCCCACATCCAGACCTACTATCGTCTTCGATCCCATTCCAAACATGTGTGCCCGCCTTTTTAGTAGCGCCGGCGTCCTCGCCGGCTTTATTTAACTACTGTGACCCGGCAGCTTTCGTCGCCACCTTCGGTTTATGCTTCGTTCCCATCTCCATCTGGCTTGACTTCTCTTCCATCCACTGGTCCAGCTTCGATTTTTTGAAGCGCCAGCGATTGCCCAGCTTGAAGGCGGGAATCTTCTGCTCGCCTACGTACTTGTAGAGCGTGTCAGGACTCACTCCCAGATACTGTGACGCTTGGCGAATATTCATTACTTCCCGTGAGTCGGCCATGTTTCCTTGCCTGTCCACCAGAACCTTCGCCGCGTCAGCTCTTCTACAGCCCGCGTTTGCCGGCCCCTCCATGCCTATCCGGGGGCGCTCGGTGTCCAGAGCATATATCAGCCCTGAAAAACCTCGCACCAGAGCGAATATCCGCGTTTTGTTGGGTTTTATGCCTGTTTTCTGGATTTCACTAGAAGGCGTCTTGATGGGTATATCTATATGCTGTGGTACACTGCTGCACGAACACAATTAGAAGTATGTTTCGCTTGGGCCGTATCGGGTCACTTCGGGGGCGGTAACTGAAGTACTACAGACGGTACGGAAGTACTATATCGCGCGCTCAAGTTGGTGCTTCTATGCAGTTTAACCTCTGCCGGATCGCAGGCAGCCAAAGGCGGGTGGACGCGTGAACCATCCACCCCCAAGATCAATTGCTTGATGTCTGCGCTCAACGACGCATCGCCGACCTGCTGACGAGCAGGACACTCAAAGGGTGAGAATCTTTCCCAGCCCAGCGTCCAACGTGGCCGCCTCTGGCAGTCACGAATTGCAACCTCACTGCACGTCGGAAACTTTGCCGTTCAAAAAAGTCACCTTCAAATCCTTGTACACATAAAGCTTCTTCGCACCGAGGTTGACGATCTTCTCCGGTTTACCCATTGCTGCCTCGACTTGCTCCGGAGTCATTCCCTTCTCGATGCTTTGGGGCTCAGCCTGCTGCTGTTGTTGCTCCTGCTGGCCGCCCGGTTGGCCTTGGTCTGGCTGCTGACCCTGTCCCCCTTGCTGGCCCTGCCCACCTTGCTGCCCGCCCTGGTCTCCACCCTGCTGCGCGTCGTCACTGATTGTGAACACCTGCCCGATCGTGTCCTCTACCTCTCCCGCGCCTGCTTTTACCAGCGACCCTCTGGGAAATTGGAAGACCACCAGCGCTTTGTTGTAAGTGGGCGGATCGGTTCTGTTGCACGTGTCGCAAGCGACGACGCTCATGCTCACCGTATCTTTGGCCACGTTGACGTCGATCTTGCTCGGATACACCTTGTCGCCCACCTGGAACAAGTGCGTCGTCTGCTCCTTGCCAAAACGTCCCAGGATGGATTTGCGTCCCATCAACGAAAGACCACTGGGGGCGTGAATCGCTCCGCCTTCATACTTTGTGGGAAGGACGGCCTGGTCGGTATAAGGCACAGCAAGGATTCCGCCTTTTTGGATCGCCAGTAGCGTCCCCGCGTCGACCACGGAATATCCACTCGT
>JAUTWY010000226.1 GCA_030838305.1 Acidobacteriaceae bacterium | reverse complement strand
TACTTGCGACCACAAAGAGGGGAGGAGACAAAAGGCTGGGAGTTCATAAGGAACGAAAAGCGCACATAAGTGATGGAAATTTTATACAGTTCGGGGGGAACTCAAGAATCGCCTCGCGTCCTACCGGCAGTTGCGGAAGCAGTCCGCCACATAGAAAACGACCAAGAGTGAACTGCTAGAATCTTAGCCGTGATTCACCGGCGAATCCAACAATTTGTCAAGAATCTAGTGTTGACCCTTGGTCATTGCATCATCGAGGACCCCGAAAAGGCCCCCACATAAACGGACCTAGGGGCCCAACCGCCATTTTGTGCGTGTGTACGCGATCCGGAACCCTTTACGCTCGGCGTTGCGCTGGGAATCGGTACCCGGCTGTGCGACCATCATCGCGAGGTCGCATCCGTGGTCGAAGGCGTAGTGCATGCGTTTGTGAAGAAGCGCTGCTTGCAGCCCACGGCGCCGCAACTCCGGAACTGTAGCCGAGCCGCCGAACAATGCAACACCATCATGAATGCATAGCACGCCGGCGGCGCCTGGTTTTCCGTCATGTTCGGCGAGGAAGCACAGACTATCATCGCGCGCTGCCGAAATGGTACCCAGATCCTGAAGAAAATCGCGAAGTTCGGGATGTTCGTGCGACCAGCCTCTTGCGCTTATGTCACTCCACAGTTGTGCTTCCTCGGGTGCGATGATCCGCACACTTATAGCGCTCTGCTCCCCGGTAGGGGGACGCTCAACCGGCCGAAAGAGAACACTGCTTATCTCGATCGGTCTGTAGTTGCGGGCACAGAGCATTTCGAGCGCAGCAACCCCGGCGAAAGGACTCACTTCGTGAAGCACCGGCGCTCCGCGGTCGAGAAAGAAGCGCTCAATCACGTCCAGCGAGGCCGGTCTCAGTTCCTCGAATATAGCGAGCCCAAAAGTCTGAGTGACGGGGGACTCGATGCCGTCAAAGACTGCGTATGCACCAGCGCATTCCATCCATTCCGCACCGCTGACAGGGAATAGACGACGCCGGGCTTCCGCGTACTGAACACAGGCGTACCCTTCGGCGCGCTCCAAACGTTTTGAGAGTGCAAGGTCAGAAAAGTACATTGCGTCCGATTATCTACTCGGCTGGGCGTTGTAGCAAAACCTGTGCGCTGTTCCCCCCCAAGGTCGGGACCGGAGCAAGCGCCGCGACCGTCACTGGCAGAACTCCCGGGTCACTTTGTTATGCAGCAGAGCTGTAACAACAAGCGCCTGCAGCGGAGCGATAGTCTTTTTCACGAAGGAATGCCTTTCTCCGAGCTATACGCGGTTGCTACTCGGTAGGGGTTGGCTGGATTGTTCCACCCTTGTAGCCGAGGCCGACGGGCGACCCGCAGTCTTTCCAAAGCTTTTCCCAATTCCAGATTCCGTACGCCACCTCCTTCGGCAAGGGGAATCCGAGCTGATGCGCGAGCATGCACACCTGCCCGCGATGGTGGGCTTCGTGAGCAAGCATATAGCAGAGCATTTCCGGGCCAGGCGGCCAGGGCCGAGCCCAGCCATCTCTCAGAAACTTCTCGACGCGGCTTGCCTTTTCACAACCGCCGAGCGCTTCTGCGAGCATCTCCGCGCAGGGAGCGGCGCTCTCGGCCAATGCCGTGCGGGCCTGCCGTGGCGTGCAGTGCCTGCGATTGAGCTGTGGTGGAACTTTCAGGTGCGGGGCGGTAAGCCTAACCCACTTGCAGCGGACATTGTGCAGGTGTGTAAAAATGGCGGCGATGGTGCGGGTGGGGGTTTTGCCAGGCGGTTTTGCTGTCCAGGCGGCAGGGTCAAGATGTTCGATAAGCATCTGGTTCATGTAATCATTGGCGGCAAATATCTGGACCGCAGCTCGGCCGAGTTGAGTATGAGTCTTGGGTTGACGTGTGGTCACGGGTCGCTACTCCTCGGCCTATGATACTTGCGGGCGGTCAGCCCTAAGGAAGTAATCCGGTCCGGAGAAGGCGCGTTCTCGGGAGTGGACATGGATTGACGTCGGGTTGAAGCCTAACCTCGATAATCCCGCGGTTCAAGCTTTGCTGAGCATCGTACGCAGGCAATTCAAACCAACATCGTGACGTATGCAGATGGAAAAGCCCACACTTGCAATGACCTCAAGGGTGGATCAGGCATCGGTATTTGGAGCGCGGCGTGGGTTATTTCCAAATATCGGTAATTGCGGTGGCGTTGCGATCCCCTTCGGCAAGGGGCTGCAGGCCAAAGTTATCTTCGATTGTTCGCAGCATGTCGTAGTGCGTGTAATGGCGATCGAGCACCTTGGGATCCTGCTGACTGCCTTCTTTCACCATATCTCCCAGGAACAGGGTGTAGATGCGATTGTCGGAATTGCGGTCGGACTCGTCGAAGGTTACGATCACCAGCGTGCCTTTGCGCAGTTTTTCGTTAAACGTCTTATCCAGGAACTTGCTCACCCAGGCGCCGGCCGTACCAACATTCGTGTTGTGCCCATCATTGTTCATATTCGGACTGTAAAAGGAGTAGGCGACGAGCCCTGCCTTCGCATCCTTTATGAAGTTATCGTCCCCCAGCGCCAGGAGACTGTTGGCCTTGCCGGAATCGACACCAACAATGCGGTCGCACCATTTTTCCTGCACTTCGGCAAAGCTCATGAACGGCACGTGCCGGCGCACATAGTCGCCCGCTTTCCGCTTGGAGACATGCTGACTGTCAATCCGGAAAGGACAAGCTCCCTGGGGCAATTCCTCGGCATAATTTTTAAACTCCAGCCCCGCGGCGACGAGGCGGTCGGCAATGGTTTTGTGGGCGGCATCATTGGGAAAGTTAACTTGCCGGTCGGCCAGATATCGCCCGCGCTTATGAATGCCGAAGTCTGTGCCCGCGACCATTGCCAGATAGTTCGGATACGAAGGATGAAACAGGGCGTGATAGTTCGAGAAGCTGGCCCCCTTGGCGGCCAGCGCAGCAAGGTTCTTGTCTCGTACCGCGACTTCGTAGTCGCCATTCTCAAGTACGATGATGACTACGCGGTCGAAGTGGCGGGCGGACGATTCTGCGGCCGCCTGAGGGGCGACGTCTTTTTTCTCCTGAGCCGGCTTCGCCGCCTCCGTCTGATTGGTTTCTACAGGACTGATCGATTGGCCCTGCGAAAGGGCCAGAAAAGCCGCCCCGAGCAGAGCCAAATACGCGGCGAAGAGTAGCTTCCGGGAAAGGCACGCCCGGCCGGTCGATATTGGCGTCATCTCACTTCTTGTAACACACATTGACACACCTGCTCATCAAATAGAATACAAAGAGCGCCTGATGGACCTTCTCCAAAAAATCCGGAGTATCCCCGCCGAACCCGGAGTCTATTTGTACAAGAACGCCGAGGGCCATGTTATTTATGTGGGCAAGGCGAAAAACCTGCGCAGCCGCGTAGCCAGCTATTTTCATGAAGGCCGCTGGGAAGATTCAAAGACTGGCACGCTGGTTCGCGAGGCCGTCGATGTGGACTATATCGTGGTCGCCAATAATAAAGAGGCCCTGGCGCTGGAAAATAATTTCATCAAGCAGCGCAAGCCGCGGTTCAACATTCTGCTGCGCGACGATAAGACATACCCTTACGTCAAGCTGACACTGGGCGAGCGCTGGCCACGGGTGTATGTGACGCGGCGACTGCGCAAGGATGGCAGCGCCTACTATGGCCCTTACTTCCCTGCTAACCTGGCCTACCGCATCGTCGATCTGATCCACCGCAACTTTCTGATTCCCTCCTGCAAAGTTGACCTCACACGCTTTCACCCCCGCCCGTGCCTGCAGTACTACATCAAGCGGTGCCTGGGCCCGTGCGTGAAAGACCTGACTACACCTGAGACCTATCAGGAAGCGGTGCGCGACGTGAAACTATTTTTGGAGGGTCGTCCAACGGATTTGAGCAAGTCGTTGACGCAGCGCATGGAACAGGCCGCTTCGTCCCAGGAGTACGAGCGCGCAGCAAGGTATCGCGACCTGATTTCTACCGTCGAGCAATTGCAGGAGCGTCAACGAATCGCGGCCGCCGAAGGCGATGACGCCGATGTTTTCGGCTATCACTATGAGAAAGGCATGCTGGCGGTAAATCTGTTCCACATGCGCGGCGGCCGGGTCGTGGACCGTCGCGAATTCTTCTGGGAGGACTTGCCGGAGTTTGCTTTCCTGGAAAATCCGGAAGTTATGGAGGACCGTAGTAACCCTGATGCGGGAGTATCGGACACGGGGACTGCAGGCCGAGACGTTGCAAGCGACTTATCTACGGATACAGCTTTTTCTCCAGGTGAATTTTTCTCGGCTCTGCTCAAGCAACTTTATATCGGGCAGCCTTACGTGCCACGCAACCTTTACGTTCCTGTCGATTTCGAGGATCGGGAGGTGCTTGAGGATTTGCTCTCAGAACAAGTCGCGGGCGGGAGCGCGCGCGCCCCACTTGTGCATATTCTCGTTCCACAGCGCGGTGACAAGCGCGCGCTGCTCGATCTGGCCGGAACTAACGCCAAGCAGTCCTACGATCAGCGGTTTCGCGTACTCAAACCGAACGCCAAGAAAATTCAGGAAGAGCTGCAGGAGGCTCTCAGCCTTCCCGAACTGCCTAAACGGGTCGAGTGTTTCGACATCTCGCACATTCAGGGCGCGGAAACGGTTGCGTCGATGGTGGTATGGGAAGACGGCAAGATGAAGAAATCGGACTACCGCAAATTCATCATTCGCACCGTGGAAGGTGTGGATGATTTTGCATCGATGCGCGAAGTGGTTACGCGGCGCTATAAGCGGGTGCAGCAGGAAGAGAAGCCCATGCCCAGCCTGATCCTGATTGACGGCGGATTAGGACAGTTGCACGCCGCAGCCGAAGCGCTGGAATCACTGGAAATCATCAACCAGCCTCTCGCCGCGATCGCCAAGCGTGAAGAAATTCTTTACGTCTACGGGCAGGAGAAAGATCCGATCGGGCTCGACCACCACTCGCCGGTGTTGCACCTGATTCAACTGATACGCGACGAGGCTCACCGCTTCGCCGTAACCTTCCATCGCAAGCGCCGGCAGATGCGTGACCGGTCAACCGAATTATTGGAGATTCCAGGCGTCGGGGAAAGCACGACTCGCCGGCTTCTCGAACATTTTGGCAGCCTGCAAGCCGTGAAACAGGCGGATTCGGCAGCATTATCAGCGGTAGTGACCCGGGTGCAGGCGGAGGCGATCAGGAGTCATTTTCGGAAGTAGGCCGAGTTTCTTGACACAGGTTCCGAGCCTCGCTTGAACGGGGGAAAACCATTCAACCCAGGAGTCACCGAGTCCGGGCGTCCTGGCTAAATGAACTTTATGGCAGCAAACAGCGAACTCGGAACCTTGATTGTGACCGGAGCGAGCCGTGGCATTGGGGCGGCAATCGCGAGGCTGGCGGGTGAGCGCGGATTCTCCGTTGCGGTCAATTTTGCAACCGGCAAGGCCGAAGCGGAAGCCGTTGCCCAACAGATTGTTTCTGCCGGCGGGCGCGCGAGCGTGATTCAAGCCGATGTTGCGCGCGAACAAGACGTCGTCCGACTCTTCAAGACCGCCGAGCGCGAACTTGGTGCGATCAAGGGACTGGTCAACAACGCAGCCATCACCGGAGGATTTTCGCGCGTGGATGCAGTCAGCGCAAGCGCGCTAGCGCAGGTGATGGCTGTAAATGTAACGGGAGCGATTGTGTGCGCGCGGGAGGCTGTGCGCCGCATGTCAATCCGCCACGGAGGCAGCGGCGGCGCTATTGTAAATATCTCTTCCCGCGCCGCGAAGACCGGATCCGCCGGAGAATGGGTACATTACGCCGCCTCGAAGGGTGCGATCGACAGCTTCACAATTGGGCTGGCGCGCGAGGTAGCGACCGAAGGAATTCGGGTAAATGCGGTTGCCCCCGGACTGATCGAGACGGGCCTGCATGCGGCCAATGGCGCTCCGGATCGCCTGCAACGACTGGCAACAACCATCCCCATGGAAAGGGCGGGGACGGCGGTCGAGGTAGCTGACGGTGTGTTGTGGTTGCTCTCCCCTGCCGCGTCGTACACCACCGGGGCGATTTTGGAGATTGGCGGCGGGCGCTGATTTCGTCTCGGACTGCCCCGAGTAGAGTTGTCTCAAGAGATTTCTGCCTTTAATCTCTTAATCTTTGCATCCGCCGGTGCGAGCCATTTCCAAAGCGCCCAGGACCGGCTCGACAACTTGTGGATTCACCCGAAAGCTTCGATCAAGAGAACGAACCTCATCGCAGAAAACCTCGCGCACTCCTGGTGAATGACGAAAGACACCGCCAGCAATTGCCAGCGGAATGGCGCGGAGGCTCTCCCGGTCTTCTGCGAACAAGCGACGAACGAGGATACGCACCAGCCCGGCGAGTTCCCTGCCCGCATGCTTGAGAACCTCCTGGGCAAGTGCGTCTCCGGCATCAGCGGCGGTCATGACGGCGCGAAACAACCCCGCGAAATCTGGGTTGGAGTTGGCG
>JAUTWY010000218.1 GCA_030838305.1 Acidobacteriaceae bacterium | reverse complement strand
TTATGGAAAAGTTCCTAGCTGCCGTTCGCAATATGTTCAATGTGCCGGATCTGCGCAGGCGGATTCTGTTCACCCTGGGCATTCTGGCGATCTATCGCCTCGGCGCTCACGTCTCCGCTCCCGGCATCAACAAGGTCCGTCTGGATCAGGTTTGGCACGATGTCAGCGGCACGCTGCTGGGCGTTCTGGACCTTTTTTCGGGCGGCAACTTCCGTTTGATCTCAGTTTTCGCGCTTGGCGTTACTCCTTACATCACGTCCTCGATCATTCTACAGTTGATGACGGTCGTCTCGCCGCAGTTGAAGAAATTGCAGGAAGAGGGCGAGATGGGTCGCCAGAAGATCAACCAGTGGACCCGCTATCTCACGGTTGCTCTGGGCGGTTTGCAGACTTCATTCGTGGCCCACTGGCTGCAGATCAACGGCGTCGGCGCTAACACCTGGGGATTTTTGTTTACGACGGTGCTGACGCTGACGACGGGGACGATTTTTGTCATGTGGCTCGGCGAGCAGATCACCGAACGTGGTGTGGGGAATGGAATCTCGCTGCTGATTTTTGCCGGCATTGTGATCGGACTTCCGCGCGGTGTGCAGCAGGTGATGGGGCGCGTCAGCGGCGGCGATACGCTGGAGATTCTCGGGGTCCTCGCATTGGTGGTAGCGTTGGTGGCGATCATCGCCTTCATCGTGTTTGTGGAAGCGGCGCGGCGAAAGATCCCGGTCAGCTATGCCAAGCGTCACGTCGGGCGTCAGTTGGTTGGCGGACAGCAAACCACGATGCCTTTGAAGCTGAACATGGGCGGCGTGATTCCGGTGATTTTCGCTTCATCCGTTTTGTCGATGCCGCAGAGTTTGTTCTCGGCTTTCCCGCCCAAAAACCCGGCCAATTGGTACGCAAAGATATTTACGTTCTTCCAGGTCTTTCATGCCGGCGATCCCTATTACGAGTTGATCTTTTTGACGCTGATTATCTTCTTCACATTCTTCTATGTGTCGATCGTATTCAATGTCGAAGAAGTTGCCGATAACCTGCGCAAGCATGGCGGGTTCATGCCGGGGATTCGTCCCGGACGGGCCACGGCTGAGTACCTGAACACGATCCTGACTCGCCTGACTACCGTCGGCGCTATCTACCTGGCGATGGTCGCGTTCTTCCCGCAGTTTATGCTGAGCGGGTTCAAGGTAGCGCGATTGCCGCTCGTCGGCGGTTGGCTGGACTCATTCGTCAGTACTACCCCGGGGTTCCAATGGATTCCTACCGGCATGGGGTATCAGTTTTATTTTGGCGGCACGTCACTGCTGATTCTGGTTGGCGTGGCGATGGATACCGTGGCGCAAATCGAAGCGCAACTTGTGATGCGTAACTACGAAGGCTTCCTGGGTGGCGGTGGGAGACTGCGCGGGCGCAGGGCCTGAAATGTATTTTCGCTTGCTGAATTCCGGTTGCCGATTGAAATCGTTCCACACGATCACTGACCGATCGGAAGTTGGTAATCAGCGATCGGCAATTCTCTATGTCCAAGATCATTGTTCTGATGGGGGCGCCGGGTGCCGGCAAGGGCACGCAGGCGCGTCTGCTGCAACAACGCCTGGGGTTGCCGCAGATTTCCACCGGCGATATGTTTCGAGCTCTGGGTGAGACGAAAACGCCGCTGGCGGAAGAAGTGCGCGCGATCCAGCAGGCGGGCAAACTGATTCCTGACGAACTGGTTATTAGGGTCGTTGAGGATCGCACGGCGAAAGACGATTGCCGGCGGGGCTATATCCTTGACGGCTTTCCGCGGACGGCGGCCCAGGCGGAAATGCTGGAAGAGTTGGCTCGGCGCCAGCTAAAGAAACTTAGCGCGATTCTGATTGACGTGCCGCTGCAGCTTTTGGAAAAGCGGATGACGGGCCGGCGTAGCTGTCCGATCTGCGGAGAGATTTACAACCTGTACTTCCGGCCGCCGAAGCTGGATAACAAGTGCGACCGGCATCCTGAAGCTGAGTTGATTCAACGCACAGATGACAGGCAGGAAAAGGTTCGGGTCCGACTGGAAACATATGAGCGGGAGACGGCTCCGCTGCTAGATTATTATCAGCACACTGGACGCCTCCATCGAGTGGATGGGCTGCGATCTCCGGAAGAAATCTACGGCGACATTGTGAAGATTTTGAATGAGGAAGTAGTGCGCACTAATCCGGCGAATTGAGATGATTATTGGTAAGTCCCAAAAAGAGATTGAAAAGATGCGCGCCTCCGGGCAGCTCGTGGGAAAGGTCTTGCAAGAGTTGAGCGCGATGGTCGAACCTGGGCTGACTACGATCGAAGTCGACGCCGCGGCCGAAAAAATGATCCGCGACGCGGGCGCCGAGCCGACCTTCAAGGGCTATAACGGATTTCCATTTTCGATCTGCGCGTCAGTCAACGAACAGGTGGTGCATGGCTTTCCTTCCGCTTACGAGTTGCAGGAAGGCGACATTTTTTCCATCGATGTGGGAGTTACTCTCAACGGATTTGTGGGAGACACGGCCGCGACTATTCCGGTGGGGAAAGTGAGCGAGGAGCGTTTGAAGCTGGTCAGGGTTACCGAAGAGTGCCTCCAGTTGGCCATCGAACAGTGCCGCGCTGGAAATCACCTGGGAGATATCGGTTGGGCGGTCCAGTCTCATGCGGAAGCGCACGGCTATTCGGTGGTTCGCGACTATGTCGGCCATGGCATCGGCCGGCGGATGCACGAGGATCCGCAGATTCCCAATTACGGAAAGCCGGGCAAGGGGCCGAAGATTAAGAATGGCTATGTGTTCGCGGTCGAACCCATGATTAATCTCGGCGTGCAGCAGACCAAGACCCTGAAAGACGGCTGGACGGTGGTGACGATTGACGGCCAGGCCAGCGCGCATGCTGAGCATACGATTGCCATCACCGAGCAGGGTCCGGAAGTGTTGACCCTGGTACGAGCGGCTGCGCCGCATGGGGAATTGGCCGGCGTGTACTAGATTCTGCACCGTTTGGCGATCGCGCAAGGGCCATGCTACCATGTGCAGTTTGCCAGCGTAGGAAATAGCGCTCCTGTGTCTGTATGGCGAAGGAAGAGGCGATAGAGGTCATGGCTAAGGTCCTCGAAACGCTGCCGAATGCAATGTTTCGGGTAGAGCTTGAAGATAACCAGCACCAGGTGCTGGCCCACATCTCAGGGAAAATGCGGAAGCATTTCATCAGAATTCTTCCGGGTGATCGCGTTTTGGTTGAGTTGTCGCCCTACGATTTGAATCGCGGCAGGATAACTT